>CAYUHO010000001.1:0-4258 GCA_964444445.1 uncultured Piscirickettsiaceae bacterium
TTTCATGTTACAGCCCTTAACGGGATGGTACAACGTGGTGAAACCTGACAAATAAAGTATATAAAGGGTCTGGGGCATGGGGACACATGGGGACAGACCCCCAAAGAAACAATTCTTTTTAAAAACAATAAGTAAGGTTTTTTGGGGTCTGTCCCCAATTTGATTAATTTAGGTTAATTGAAACGGTTTCAACATTATTGATTGACTCAAGCGAGTCGAGCAGTTTTCCAATATTAACATCAGAATTAATCTCTATCGAAAATTGCATGGTTACGGAACCATCCTTTTTGTCGGACTGTGTTTTTGAGGCTGTTAAGTTAATATCAAACTTAGAAAGTAGCCTGAAAATATCATTGAGTAGGTTTTTTCTGTCAAAACAAAGTATATCCAGTTCAGCGGTGAAGGTTTTTTCTTGAATAGGTTTTTTACTGTTCCAGCTAACGCTGATTAATCTTTGTTGTTCTTCATAATTTAGATTTAAAATGTTATTACAGTCTTTTGAGTGAACCGTGATTCCACGACCACGAGTTACATAACCAACAATTTCATCTTTTTCTGTAGGGTTACAGCAGGGTGCTAGTTTTGTTTGCAGTTGTGGAGCACCAATAACAAAAGCTTGTAGATTTTCACTTTCTTCTTCAACAGGTTGGGTGAACAGTTTAGCTTGTCTTGCTTTTTGTCCTAAATCTTCTCTAGGGGTAATAAACAGCTGAATTGAGTCGTTTAATTGACGTTCATTAATCTGCCCACGGCCAATATTTTCAAAAAAGGTCGATTTGTCGTCGATTTTGAATTTGGCTAAGATTTGTTTTAGGTTGATATTATGAGCATGTAGTCTTTTAATTTCTTTGTTATAAAGTGATTCACCTGATTCAATATTGATGTTTCTGTCTTGTTGATTAAACCATGAGCGAACTTTGGTTCTCGCACGACTGGTTCCCAAATAATTGAGGTTTGGGTTTAGCCAGTTACGACTAGGCGTGCCATCTTTAACGGTTAATATTTCAACTTTATCGCCAATCTTGAGCTGGTAGGTAAGGGGTGCAATTCGTCCATTGACTTTTGCACCACGACATCTATGCCCTAACTGGGTGTGAATGTAGTAAGCAAAATCCAAAGGAGTAGAGCCTTTACGAAGAGTAATAACCTCATCTCTTGGGGTCATGACGTAAATATGCTCAGATTGTAATTCGGTACTAATTTCATTTAATAAATCTGGATTATCATTGTATTCCAACATTTGACGAACGAGATTAATGCTTTCTTCTAAGCTTGCATCAATATGTTTACTGCCTTCTTTATACCGCCAGTGCGCTGCAACACCATACTCTGCATTGTGATGCATTTCTTGGGTTCTTATCTGTATCTCAACCGTTTTGTTATCTTCACCATAAATAACGGTATGGATAGATTGATAGCCATTTTCTTTTGCTTTTGCGATATAGTCGTCAAATTCTTCTTTTACATAATCCCAGCGACGGTGAATCATGCCAAGCACTTCATAACATTGTTCAATCGAATCGACATAAATTCGCACAGCTCTTAGGTCGTACAATTCATCAACAGGCACATTTTTACTGGTCATTTTTTTCCAAATACTGTAAATATGTTTTGGGCGACCAGTAATTCTAAAATGCTCAGATTTTTGTTTAAATTTTTCTTCAAACATTGTTTTAAGTGTTTGAATTGTCGTCTCAATATACTCTTCTCGTTCTGTTCTTTTTGAATCAAGTTGAGCAGCAATCGCTTTATAAATACTTGGTTTTAAATAGCGAAATGATAAATCCTCAAGCTCCCATTTTAACTGGGCAATTCCTAAACGATTAGCAAGTGGTGCAAAAATAAGCTGCGTTTCATTGGCAATTAAATAGCGTACATCTTCAGATTCGTTTTTTAAATTACGCAATCGTGCTACTCGATAGGCGAGTTTAACAATCATCATCCGAATATCTGACGTCATGGCTAACAGCATTTGACGCATTCGTTCACTTTGCGATTGATTTGAAATGGAGGCGGTACTGAACTCTTTAAATGAATTTAATTTACGAATTCCTTTTGTTAACTCTGATATTTCGTTCCCAAATATATTGGTAATATTTTGTTCTGAATAGATGGGTTCGAGACTTCTGTCGCTGATAAGTGTTGCAATAATCGTCACTTCATCAAGATTCAAATCAGCAAGAATCAGTGCAACTTCAACACTGTGGACATGACTTTGTTGCGGAAGATTATAAGCTTCGAGTGCAATTTCACAGGCTTTAAGTGAAATCTCACTGGTGATGCCTGTTTTAAAAACTTGTGCCTGTAATTTTTGCGGAGTCATGATGAATTCAAAATTAAAAAAAGAGGTGAATTTAACCATAAAATCGAACAAATCGCCAGTGTGAACAAGAATAATTTAGTAATTTGGGGACAGACCCCAAAACCTTTTTATTCTTAAAAATCAAATATTAATGAAATTTGGGGTCTGTCCCCAAGTTAATTTAAAGACGGTTTATTGATAGGTTGGTGGGAATAATAAGTTTGTAGCTTACAAGCGGATATTGTAAACTGAACTTTTTATACCCCCCCTGGTGATTTTTGATGATTTTGTCGGTAAATGACTTAACGATAATGGTTAAGGATACTAAGCTTGTTAGTAACGTCTCTTTTGAGATAAAGCAGGGGGAAATCTTTGCATTAGTAGGCGAGTCTGGTAGTGGTAAATCGCTCACTTCTTTGGCAATAATGCGTTTATTAGCAGATGGTCTATCTGTTCCAGCAGGTAATATTACGCTATTCAATGAAAATTCTTCACAAGATTTATTTAAGCTAACCGAACAACAAATGCAAAAGGTGCGTGGTAAGCAGGTAGCAATGATTTTTCAAGAGCCGATGACCTCTTTAAACCCCGTGATGAAAGTAGGGGAGCAGGTGGCAGAAGTTTTACGTTTACATTTAGGGCTGAGCACAAAACAAGCAAAGCGGAAGGTCGTTGCCTTGTTTGATGAAGTGGGTATACCGAATGGGGATCAGCGTTATGATTGGTATCCGCATCAGTTATCAGGAGGTCAAAAACAACGGGTGATGATTGCAATGGCTTTAGCATGTGAACCTGAGTTGTTAATTGCGGACGAGCCAACGACGGCTTTAGATGTCACTATTCAGGCGCAGGTATTGAGTTTATTAAAAAAAATACGGGATGATCGTAATCTTGCTATCTTGTTTATTACCCATGACATGGGCGTTGTGAATGAAATCGCAGATAGCGTTGCAGTGATGAAGCAGGGAGAAATTGTTGAGCAGGCAGAAAAAGAAACATTTTTTGCAAATCCAACTCACCCGTATACACAAAAACTGTTAAAAGATGCCGTGCCCGCTAAAACCTTTAAAGATAAAATCATGACCGATGCACTGTTGAGGATTAAAAACTTAAAGGTACACTTTCCAATTAAAAAAGGTATTTTTCAACGTACTGTCGGCCATGTGAAAGCTGTCGACGGAATTGATTTAACCTTATATAAAGGGCAAACACTCGCCTTGGTTGGCGAGTCTGGAAGTGGTAAAAGTACAATTGGGCAGGCTATTTTAAAGTTAATTCCTACGACAGACGGTGAAATTGATTTGCAATCAAATGCTGAACTGATTGATTTATCAAAGCTTTCTGACAAACAAATGAAACCTTTTCGCAAACGAGTTCAGGTTATTTTCCAAGACCCTTTTTCCGCCCTAAATCCGCGTATGACAATTAGTGAAATTATTCGAGAAGGAATGAGCAGTTTAAACATCGGCTCAGGAAAAAGATTTGATCAAGATTTGAGAATAGATGAACTACTAAAACAGGTTGGTTTAGAGGTTGAGCATAAATATCGTTACCCACATGAGTTTTCAGGTGGACAAAAACAAAGAATCGGTATTGCTAGAGCACTTGCGGTAGAGCCAGAACTTATTATTTGTGATGAACCAACCAGTGCACTAGATGTTAGTGTCAGAACTCAGGTACTTGCGCTATTGGAGGAGTTACAAAAAAAATATCAAATAACCTACCTCTTTATCACGCATGATCTTTCAATTATTCCAAAAATTGCGAATCAAGTTGCGGTAATGAAAGAGGGAAAAATTGTTGAACAGGGAGGGGTTGAAGAGGTTATGAAAAGCCCGCAACATATATATACAAAAAAACTATTAGAATCTGCTCCAAAATTTATAAAGGAAAGTTTGTATTAATGAGTAAGATAATAATTCTCTATTTTTCAGTTGATGGACAAACAAAAAAAAT
>CAYUHO010000001.1:4358-27731 GCA_964444445.1 uncultured Piscirickettsiaceae bacterium
AATACAGTTTGTTTGATAGAACAATGATTAAATTTATTATGAAGCTTACAAAAGGCCCTACTGCACCAAATACCAATGTTGAATTTACAGATTGGGATAAAGTGGATTCTTTTTGTCATACAATTGCTTCATTATGATTTTAAATCTATGAACTGGAATGATTATTGCTTTTGCTGAGTTATTAAAGTATTCATAGTGTTTTTTGAAGGAAAACGATTGATGAAACAGATATATAAAACAGTGCAACTAACTAATACAGAATCTTTTTTTAAGGAAGAAGATCTTATCGTTAGCAAAACGGATTTAAAAGGCAGAATTACCTATTGTAATCGTGGGTTCATGCAAATTGTAGATATGAGCTACAAACAATTAATTGGGCAAAATCATAATGTTATTCGTCATCCAGATATGCCAAAAGCCGCATTTTACAACCTTTGGAAAACACTCCAGTCAGGAGAAGAATGGTTTGGTTTTGTTAAAAACATTACTGCAACGGGTGGTTTTTATTGGGTTTTTGCTTATGTCACGATTGATAAACGCGATGGCAGTCCAATTGGGTACTATTCTGTTCGCAGGCCCGCACCTAGAAAAGTTATTCCCATCATTGAAAATTTATATACTGAGCTAAACAAGATTGAATCATCTCAAGGGATGAAGGCTGCAAACCAGTATCTTCAAGATTTACTCAAGAAACAGTCTGTCTCCTATCGAGATTTTGTTGTTAATTTATATTTTGAACACAGTTCGTAATTCTGGGGTCACTTATGCAGTTTAGAAATAAACATCTTAGCTATAAAAAAAATAGCATGGAAAGCAATGTTAAATTTGTCTTAATAGGTTTTTCTTTAATTATTTGGATTTTAACCATCGCAGGTATTTTTACATATGATGCTCACTGGTTGTTTTTAGTTGTTCCTATCCTAGCCAGTGTATTTGCAACTTGGGGTGCTAAGGTACTTATACGACCAGTTAAAACGTTAAACCTGATTCATGAAATGCTATCTGAAGCAAGAAAAGGGCACACCTACTATCGAATTGTTGATACGAGGGGATTGGGAGAAGTTGGGCAAGTTGTTTGGGAATTAAATGACTTTCTTGATTTAGTAGAATCCTATTTTAAAGATGCTTCTTCTTGCTTTGAAGCAGCTGGTAAAAATGATTTTAATCGTAGAGCCTTTTCTGTCGGCATGCCTGGCGCATTCAAAACTTCATTAAATTCAGTTAATGATGCACTTGACTCAATGCAAGATGCTTATGAGTTTGCCAGAAAAAATCGACTGCTAGGTTCTTTACATAAAATAAATTCTAAGAGTTTAATTCCAAATTTAATGAACTCTCAACAAGATCTCACCGCTGTTACAGATCGATTAAATTCAATGGTTAATTTTTCGGAAACCAATAGTAGGGTGGCGACAAGCAGTTTAAAAACGGTTGAACAACTTACTCGCAACTTAATTGAATCTAGTGAGTCTATGCAAAAAATGGTTGAGCGAACTAAATTATTGGAAGAATCGAGTACAGGTTTAGTTAACACAGTCAATGTAATTAGTGACATTGCTGACCAAACAAATCTGTTGGCCTTAAATGCTTCTATTGAAGCCGCCAGAGCAGGGGAACACGGAAGAGGGTTTGCAGTGGTTGCCGAAGAGGTGCGTAATTTGGCCGAGCGAACCAGTAAAACGACGGAAGAAGTGTATAAAGTATTAGAAATATTTAAACAAGAAATCTCACAAGTGGTACTTCAAACCAAAACAATAGAAGAAGATTCTACTGAAATGAAAGGGCAGCTTGAAGGCTTTAATACCCAGTTTGCAGAAGTTCAACAATTGTCAGAGCAGATGCTATCACAAATCAATATATCACGAGATCAGTTATTTGGCTCTCTAATTAAAGTAGATCATTACCTGTATATGCAACGGGGTTATGTTGCGGCTGAAAATAAAGGGATGGGTGCAGAGGCAGAACTAATACAAGTGGATGCACATAATTGTCGATTAGGTAAATGGTACTATGAAGGCCGAGGTAAAAAGACCTATAAAGGACTTTCTGCCTATGACTCAATTGAAAAATGGCATAATCAAGTTCATACTTCAGTTCATGCAGGGGTTGATAACTCACAACAGGACTGGTTACATAATGATCAATATCTTGACGCCACCATTGAGAGTTTTGTTGCAGCAGAGGATGGTAGTTCTAACGTAATTAAATACTTGAATAAAATGCTGGAAGAAAAGTATCCAAATGATTTTTAAATCCTATTAGCTCTAATGACCAGTAAAGAGTTAGGAGACACTGAATAAGGCTCATTTTTAAGTTAGTAATGCGGTGGAGGAACTTCCTCCATCGGAAATTTAATACCACTTCCTTGTTCGTTTTTCATTTCTTTGAGCATAGATGAAACAATTGCCAACTTGTTCTTTAGCTCTAGAATATCTTGTTGCTGAACCGACAATGTCTGATTAAGGGTCTCAATGGTTTGTTCCTGAAAGCTTAATTTAATCTGCAAATCTTGCAGGGACTCTTCTAGTTCACTAGCCAATTTAGCTCTCCAAAAGTGTTTGTTTTAGTCAGCTCGACACGGTCAGCGACGGCTCTTTCTAAGGTAATCTTGGTGGTATGTAATTCGTCTCTTCTAAAATAATGACATTCAACTGTATCACCCTCATCTAGGATTGCCAGAAGATTGGTCAATTTTTCAGTTGTTGAGGTTTTATATCCATTGATTGCAATAATTTCATCATCAGCCCAAATACCCGCACTCGCTAAGCTTTGTTCACTCCACGCATGAGTGACTTTAATGGTTTGGTTTGGCGTCGTTGTAAGGTTTGCGCCTAGGGAAAGAAATGTACTTGTTTTGTCAGACGTACCACCAAGATCCTTTGAATGATTTGCTGGCCTGAGTTTGAATTCAATCCCAAATGGTTTAAATAGTTTTTCAAAATCTAAGTCGTTTGTTCCGTAAAGATATTGCTCAAAAAAATCGGTGAAGTCAATGCCTGTGACATGACTACAAAGTTGCTCAATCTCGAACTCTTCAATCCCTTTTTTGGTCATACCAAATTGATGCCATAACGTTAAAAGTATGTCATCGAGGCACTTTTGATTTTGTGTCTCTTGACGAATAATCAAATCTAAGCCCAGCGCAATTAGGCTACCTTTTGTGTAGTAGCTGATAATTGCATTAGGAGCATTTTCATCCTGCTGGTAAAACTTGGTCCAAGTCAGCCAACTAGACTCAGATACACTCTGCTGAAATCTACCTGGCATACGATACACTCGGGTCATTTCCTTTGCCAGTCGATTCAAGTATGTTTCTGAATCGATAATACCCGCTCGGTTTAAAAATAGACCGTCATAGAAGGAGGTAATCCCTTCAAACCACCAGAGTTGGTTGGTGTAAACTGGTTTATCAAGTTTAGCGGTTTGGTAAACCGCAGGTTTAATTTTTTTTACATTCCAGCTATGAAAGTATTCGTGTGAGCAAAGTTCTAAAAATTGTAAATATTTGTCCGATGGATGTTCTGTATTGAAATAGGGTAAATTATCACGTGAACAGAGCAGGGCAGTAGAATTAGTATGTTCCAAACCGCCATAACCTTCTTCAGTGACCATTACTTGAAATAAGTATTCTTCAAATGGATAGGGCGTTTTAAATAAATTTAATTCAACTTCACAAATTGCAATTAAGTCTTTTATTAAACGGTTTTTATCTAGCTTATTGGCTTCTATTTTTCCTGTAATAGCAACCTTATGTGGAATACCGCAAGCAAGAAAATCAAGTTGAATGAACTGACCCATTTCAACAGGGTATTCAATTAAGTCACGATAATTTTTAGCTTGATATTGCCCAAAGCCTTCAGCATTTATTTGTTGTGCAGGCATGGTGGTTGCAATACGCCAGTTATTATCTTCTGTAAAGTTTGAAGGCTCAATCAATAGGTGACAGGGAGAGTTTTCTTGACCTATCACCTCCATGAAGACAGACGTCGGATTAAAAAAGGCGTGGGTTTGATCAAAGTGTGAACCGCGCACTGATAAATCCCAAGCGTAGACTTGATATTGAATAACAATTGATTCTTGTGTTGGTGCAACCTGCCATGTAGATTTATTAACTGGCTCAATACTAATCGTTTCGCCTTGGATGGTTTGGGCAGCAATATTGGTTAAGTGTTTTGAAAAATCACGAATTAAATAACTACCCGGAATCCAGGTTGGTAAGCTGAGTTGCTGCCCGCTTGGGTTTGGGTTGTCAAGCTGAATTGACACCTCAAATAAATGCTGATTTGGTTGAGTAGCTGAAATTGTATATTGAATCATGAACTTTAACTTTATAAATTAATTAGTGAGCAGGCGGTACACAAAGTTTTTTATTTTTAATTGCGGTAAGAGTTTTGATTAATAGGTGTAATACTAATGCCGACAGAATTGACAAGATAAGTGCGCCTATAAAAGCAAAAAACTCAATTCTAAGGCGTTCATACATCACAAAACTAGCACTGGCAATGGCAGAAAGCGGGAAGGTGTATGCCCACCATGAAAGTGCAAACGGAATCTTCACAAAACGTAAGACTTGACTGGCTAATAAGAGCGTAAAAAAGAGAGCAGTGTAGTATAAAACGCGTGCAAAATCATCAACAGGTTGATTTTGATGAAGGGCAAGGTACGAAATAAAACCAACGGCTGGTGGGGCTATTAGAATAAACAAAGTGGGTTCAAGTACTTTTAGCATCGGTGGATGGAAAAATAGGCGATACATCACAATTGCTTGTAAGACCAACCAAAATACCAGTCCAATACTAAAAAAATACCAACTGAGTTCGATTGGTGCAAAATTCACACCTGCAATTGGTGCGACGATATTGCCAACCACAGGAATAAACCAGGCAGGCGTCATTTGCTGAATTTCCCATTTATCATGTAAAAGCCAGGCCTGAACAATATAAAAGGTAAGTAAGATGTGACCAATCGCACCAATATAGAATAAGGCAGTTGCCAGTGTTTCGTTAATGGAAAGGTAAAGCACTGAGAGTAGCATTAAGCTAATTGTAAAAGCAGGGAAGAAATTCATTGCAACAGGATGAGAAAATTCCTTAAGCATAGATTGTCGATGCTTAAAAATCTTTGCAAGATATAAACCTGCAATTAGCATTAAAACCAAACTGGTTAATAGGGTTAAGGTAAACGGTATATTAGGTGACAAATCAAGTGTACGGGCGGCATTCATGAATGCAATGGTTAACCCTGTTAGTCCTAAAACAGCACCAAAAAGAGCAACAGGGAAATACTGTAGCCTACTGCTTACTTGCACTGTGTTTTTTTCATTGTCCATCGTTGTACCCCCCCTAGGGTTTTTTGTTGTTTTTAATTCTGCTCTAAAGTTTTTCGATTAATTCTAATTCATTAGGATTTTGGTGATTAAGTTCTTCCACTATTTTCATGGCGATAGATCCAGCGGTTGCAATCTCATTTGGGTTTTCACTTGGAAACTGTTTGCTTCTCGTATTTGATTGAAAGGCGGGTAAATTCACAAGGTAGCAACTTGGGTTTTCATTTTCTACGGCGATACTTCTCATTAATTGTTTTAAACCAGCCTTTGCAACGCCATAGGCGCCGTAATTGGCAGGGTGTTCGGTTATGTTTTTATCGAGCATCGCAATTAACTTTCCTGGTGTTGCGTTTTTGAGCGAGGGTAAAACCGTTTGAATAAGATGAAAATTTGCATTTAAGTTGATTTGTAAAGATTCATACCATCTTTCAATCTCAAAATGCTCAACAGGTGTGCAGGCAGGTAGTGAAGCCGCATTTAGAAAAACCGCATCTAATTGTTTAAACTGAGATGCTAAACTCTGCTTAACCTCATCATAGTGGTCAGGGTTAGCGCCTAATAAGTCCACGGGCAGTAACGTGATGTCACAATCAAAGTTAGCCATTAAATCATCATAAAAAAGATTTAATGTTGTAGTATCTTTATCTAATAAAATTAATTGGTTACCGTTTGTTGCTAAGGCGATTGCTAGCTCTCTGCCTAGTCCTTGTGCGGCTCCTGTTATTAAATATGTTTTCATTTTTGGGTTTCTTTTTTGGATTTTTTTATCGTTCTATTTTATAAGCTGTTCAAAAAGTCAGATATCTCTTCTGCCGTCTTGAAATTATAATCGGCTTGCCAGTCTGCGGGATGAGTATTCGTTGGTATAAAACCAAATAAAGCTGCCCCAGTTTGCATATTGGCATTTTTTCCACTTAATACATCACGGGGATGATCTCCCAAATAAATACAGTTTTCTACTGCGACTTGGCATGTTTTTGCCGCCAGTAATAATGGCGCTGGGTGAGGTTTACGATCAGCTAACGTATCTCCACTAATTACAACCGCTGGCTTTGAAGGAAAAGCTTGTTGCTTGATAAGCTCATTCGTTAACCATTCAGGTTTATTGGTAACAATTCCCCAGGGTATTTTTTTATCTGCAAGGGTTTGCATACCTGCCTCTAAGCCACTAAAAACAGAAGTGTGTTTAGAAATGTTATCAAAATAAGTCTTTAAAAAGAATGCTTTTCTAACGGCTAAGGCATCCTTTTCTAAGGTTGGAAATGCTAATCGAATCATCGCTTCTCCTCCCTCCGAGATAATTTCTCTTAATTCGGTATAAATCACATTTGGAACATTATATTCCAGACAGGTTTTTTCTAAAGCATACGCAAAATCATGTGACGTATCAAGCAGGGTACCATCAAGGTCAAATAGAACACACTTTATCATGGTTAATCTTCTTTTTGAAAAGCCAGTAGGTAATTAACATCCATCTTATCGCTTAAGCCATATTGATTTAACAAAGGATTAAAGTCGATTCCTGCCCCGTCCTTTAGTGTTAATCCTGCTTGGCGAGCCATTGCACTTAATTCAGAAGGTTTAATGAATTTTTCATGCGTATGCGTACCTTTGGGGACAAGATCCAAAAGTTGCTCTGCGGCGATAATGCCTAATAAATAGGATTTGTAATTACGATTAAGGGTCGAGAAAAATAACCAACCGCCAGGTTTTACAGCGTCAGCTGCGGCTTGAATAATAGAAGCAGGATCCGGCACGTGTTCTAACATTTCCATACAGGTTACAATATCATAGCAACCCTTGTTCTGTTCTGCATGCTCTTCGGCACTGATCAATTGATAATCTACTTTTATGCCTGCCTCTAAGCTGTGCAAACGAGCAATGGTTAAAACTTCTTCAGCTAAATCAATTCCTGTGGTTATCGCACCAGCAGAGGCAAGTGATTCAGACAGAATTCCACCACCACAGCCAACATCAAGAACCTTTTGGTTTTTAATTGCTTGAAATTGTTTGATAAAATCGAGTCTAAAAGGATTGATTTTGTGTAAAGCTGAAAACTTTCCATTTTCATCCCACCAAGTGTTTGCATGAGCATTGAAGTTTTTTAGTTCATCTTGATCTGAATTTTGACTGGTTTGTGCTTGCTTCATTTGGTTATCATTATTATATTTAATTCACAAAGAATATAACACCAGACTCAAAGATGCAAAGGTTTTGTCGTCGAATTAACTAAAAAACACCAAGGGGGGGTATAGTAGGGCAATAAAATAACCTCTCAAGAGGCTTGATTTTGGTTATAATTATTGGCTAATTTTATAAACCAAAGCTGATTATTTATTATGTCTGATTTTGCTAAAGAAGTTCTACCGATTTCACTCGAACACGAGATGGAACAGTCTTATTTAAGCTATGCAATGAGTGTTATTATCGGGCGTGCCTTGCCTGATGTGCGCGATGGTTTAAAACCCGTACATCGACGTGTTTTATACGCAATGAATGATTTAGGTAACAGTTGGAATAAATCTTACAAAAAATCAGCACGTATTGTTGGTGACGTAATCGGTAAATATCACCCACATGGTGATACGGCTGTTTATGACACAATGGTTAGAATGGCGCAGCCTTTCTCTTTGCGTTACATGCTGATTGATGGGCAGGGGAACTTTGGGTCAGTGGATGGAGATTCTCCCGCCGCAATGCGTTATACCGAAGTCAGAATGGCAAAAATTGCGCATGAATTATTAGCTGACTTAGAAAAAGAAACCGTTGATTTTACCCCTAACTACGACGGCTCTGAACATGAGCCTGATGTGTTACCTGCTCGCCTTCCTAATTTATTAATCAATGGTTCTTCTGGTATTGCGGTTGGGATGGCAACTAATATTCCTCCACATAACTTAACCGAAACCATTAACGCTTGCCTTGCTTTAATAGAAAATCCTGATTTGGATGTAGCAGAGTTGATGGAACACCTGCCTGGTCCTGACTTCCCAACTCACGGAATCATTAATGGAACAAAAGGAATTCGAGAAGCCTATGAAACAGGACGTGGTCGGGTTCAAATTCGCGCTAAGGTTGATGTAGAAACAGATAGTTCAGGTAAATCCTCTATTATCATTCACGAACTACCGTATCAAGTAAATAAAGCTAAGCTAATTGAGCGCATTGCTGAGTTGGTCAAAGAGAAAAAAATTGAAGGTATTACTGGACTTAGAGACGAGTCTGATAAAGACGGTATGCGTGCGGTTATTGAAATCCGTCGTGGTGAAGTACCTGAAGTGATTATAAACAACCTATATAAACAAACTGCGATGCAAACCGCGTTTGGAATGAATATGGTTGCTTTGATTGATGGTCAACCAAAATTACTCGGTTTAAAAGCGATTTTAAATGCCTTTATCAAACACAGAAGAGAAGTCGTTACACGTAGAACCATTTTTGATCTAAGAAAAGCGCGTGAAAAAGCCCATTTATTAGAAGGTTTAACCATTGCATTAACCAGTATTGATGAAATGATTGAACTGATTAAAGCCTCACCTAATCCAGCTGTTGCTAAAGAACGTATGCTAGAAAGAGAGTGGGCGATTGGTGAAGTGGAAGGCCTGCTTGAAAATGTGGAACTTAAAGACATTCGTCCAGAGAACTTACCTGATGGGTTTGGTGCTGAAGGAGATGTTTATAAACTTTCTCCTGTACAAGCTCAAGCTATCTTAGAAATGCGCTTACACCGCCTAACAGGATTAGAGCAAGATAAAATTATTGCAGAATATCAAGAGTTAATTGTAAAAATTGCAGGCTACCTTGAAATATTACGCAACCCAGATCGTTTAACAGAAGTTATCGTCGAAGAACTGAAAGAAGTGATTGAAAACTTTGGTGATGAGAGACGTACAGAAATTGATCATAGTTACCTGGATTTAGATTCAGAAGATTTGATTGCTCAAGAAGATCGTATCGTGACCCTGTCACAGGATGGTTATATCAAAACCCAACCGCTTTCTGACTACCAAGCACAACGTCGTGGTGGACGCGGTAAATCTGCAACCCAAATGAAATCTGATGATGAAGTTGGACAACTACTGGTTGCCAGCACCCATGATATGTTGCTTTGTTTTTCAAATAGAGGACGTTTGTATTGGATTAAAACATGGCGTTTACCACTTGCAGGTCGTGGCGCGAAAGGGAAACCTATCGTTAATGTTCTTCCGGTACAAGATGATGAATACATTACTTCAATCCTACCGATTTCTGACTTTGTGGATGATCACTATGTATTTATGGCCACCAAAAACTCAACCGTGAAACGTGTTGCACTGACTAACTTCTCACGCCCAAGAGCAAATGGTATTATTGCAGTGAATCTTCGTGAAGATGATGAACTTGTCGGTACTGCGCTAACAGATGGTGAACAAGAGATTATGATGTTCAGTGATGTTGGTAAGGCAATTCGTTTTGATGAAAATGATATTCGTGTTATGGGACGTCAAGCCAGTGGTGTACGTGGTATGAAGCTTAAAGATGATATGTCAATCATCAGTATGCAAGTCGCTCGACCAGAAACACTTATTTTAACCGTGACTGAAAATGGTTTTGGTAAGTGTACGCCTGAGAATGATTACTCAACCATTAAACGTGGTGGTTCGGGTGTGATTTCGATTAAGACCTCTGAAAGAAATGGAAATGTGGTTTCTGCTGTGTCGGTCACACCAGAACAAGAGGTTGTGCTTATTACCAATAAAGCTACCTTGGTTAGAACTCGCGTATCTGAAATATCGGTCGTAGGACGAAATACGCAAGGGGTTAAGTTAATCAATGTTGGCAAGGGTGAGAAAGTGGTAGGTTTAGCGGTCGTGGACGTTGCTGAAGACCTAGTTGATACCGATAACGAGTCGATTAATTCAGCAGATACGACATCTGAAAACGACACTAATACAGAAGAATCCTAAATGAGAAAATTTAATTTTAGTGCCGGTCCGGCAATGCTGCCAGAAGCCGTCATGAAAAAAGCGCAAGCAGAGTTTTTAGACTGGAATAATACGGGCATGTCGGTGATGGAGATGAGTCATCGCAGTAAAGAATTCATGGCATTAGCAAACCAAATGGAAGCTGATCTACGTGAAGTAATGGCAATTCCAAGCAACTATAAAATTATTTTCAAACATGGTGGCGCCTCACTGCAATTTGCTGCAATACCACTTAATCTTGTGACTGAAAACGATACGATGGATTATATTAATACGGGTGTTTGGTCAGCTAAAGCGATTAAAGAAGCGGCTCGGTTTACCAATGTTAATATTGTTTCAACCTCTGAAAATGATATTCCTGACTTTGAAAAAATGAACTTTAGCAAAGAAGCTAAATTTTTACACCTTTGTCAGAATGAAACCATTACGGGTGTTGAATTCCAGTCATTGCCACAGGTTGATGTACCGATTATCTCAGATTTTTCTTCGACCATTTTATCTCGCCCAATTAATGTTTCAGACTATGGCGTTATTTATGCTGGCTCACAAAAAAATATCGGTCCGGCTGGTCTAGCCATCGTAATCGTCCGTGAAGATTTGCTGGGGAATGCAAGAGAGGAAACACCTGCGTTAATGAATTGGCAAACCTATGCAGATAATGACTCCATGTTCAATACGCCATCAACCTATGCTTGGTACTTAGCTGGACTTGTTTTTCAGTGGGTAAAAGACCAGGGGGGGGTGTCTGCGATGGCTGAGGTGAATCAACGTAAGGCACAAAAACTATATGAAGTAATTGATGCTTCTAAAATGGTTTATAACGAGGTTGAAAACAGTGTTCGCTCTTGGATGAATGTGTCGTTTAAGTTTTACAATACCGACTTAGAAAGTCAGTTTTTAATTGAATCTAAAGAAGCTGGTCTATTAAATTTGAAAGGGCACAAAGCTTATGGAGGCATGAGAGCAAGTATTTATAATGCTATGCCAGAAGAGGGCGTTGATGCTTTGGTTTCCTTTATTAAAGAATTTGAAAAAAACAACTAATATGAATATATCAGACACTGAAACAAAACAGCTTAAACAGCTTACACAGATTAGAGATGAGATTGACTCAATTGATGAGCAAATTCAAACCCTCATTTCAAAACGTGCTGCTTGTGCTCAAAAAGTAGCTGATATTAAAACTCAAGGTGGTAAAGTCGATGCTGTTTTTTATCGCCCTGAACGAGAAGCGCAAGTTCTAAGAGAAGTCAAAAACCGTAATGACAGTCTTTTATCTGATAATGACATGATGCGTATGTTCAGAGAAATTATGTCGGTTTGTCTCGCCTTAGAACAACCTTTAAAAGTTGCCTATCTTGGGCCAGAAGGCAGTTACTCTCATGCAAGTGTAATTAAACAGTTTGGTTCATTTGCACACCCTTATGCAGTTTCATCAATAGAAGAAGTGTTTGAAACGGTTGAAAAAGGGGAAGCTAATTATGGTTTAGTTCCTGTTGAAAACTCAACAGAGGGTGTTGTTAAGCAAACGCAGAATGCCCTCATTGATACCCCACTCAAAATAACAGGCGAAGTTGAGCTTGAAATTCATCACTGTTTATTATCTAAAAACCAAGACTTAACCGAAATATCTAAAGTTGTTGCACACCAACAAGCACTCGGACAGTGTGAAACTTGGTTAAAAAATAACATGCCTTGGGCAGAGATAGAAGCAGTAGACTCTAATGCATTAGCCGCACAAATGGCGAATAAGAATAACAAATTAGGTGCTATCGCTTCTGAGCAAGCGGCTCAACTTTATGAGCTTAAAATTCTTGAATCTAATATTGAAGACCAAAACGATAATACTACTAAGTTCTGGGTAATGGGGAACGAGGAAACAAACCTTAGTGGTGATGATAAAACCGCAATGGTTTTATCCATGCCTAACCAATCAGGGGCATTGATGGATATACTGAAAAGTTTTGCCAGTCGTGATATTTCCATGAAACGTATTATTTCTGTCCCATCAAGTGATGTTAAATGGGATTATTTGTTCTTTATTGATGTGTCTGGGCATCAAGAAGATGAAGGCTTGCAGGCTGCATTAGAAGAAATTAAAGCTAAAACAGTTTTTTTTAAGCTACTAGGCTCTTTCCCTACGTCTCCTTTTACGAAGTAATAAAATAAAGTAACGAATTTATGTCACTGTTTGAAAAACAAATACAGCCACAGATTTCAGGTATCAACCCTTATGTACCAGGAAAGCCTATTTCGGAACTGGAAAGAGAATTACATTTAACAAGAATCTCTAAACTGGCTTCTAATGAAAACCCTCTTGGAGCTAGTCCAAAAGTTAACATGTCAATTCAGGAATCATTAACTGAGGTCGCAAGATATCCTGATGGTAGTGCTTACCAACTCAAGCAAGCGATTGCAGAACATGTTGCTTTAACAACTAATCAGGTCACCATTGGAAATGGTTCAAATGAATTATTGGAATTAATTGCCAGAATTTTTGCAGGAAAAGGTGATGAAGTTATCTTTTCTCAATATGCGTTTGCTGTTTATCCAATTAGTGCTCAAGTTGTTGGGGCGTCCAGTATCTGTGTGCCTGCAAAAGATTGGTCCCATGATTTGACTGCAATGCTTGCAGCAATTACTGAACAGACGAAAGTCATTTATATTGCCAATCCTAACAACCCAACAGGAACCCTGATAAAACCATCTGATTGGAATAATTTTATTCAACAAGTACCTAAAAACGTGATTGTCGTTTTGGACGAGGCTTATTTTGAATATGTTCCTGAGGGAAAAACCATTAATGGTGTTGATTATTTAGAAGATTACCCCAACTTAATTGTTTCCCGCACCTTTTCAAAAGCTTACGGTTTAGCCTCCCTAAGGGTTGGTTACATGCTAGCTTGTGAAGAGATATCAGGGTATATTGAAAAGGTTAGAACCCCTTTTAATGTCAACCAGGTAGCACAGGTTGCAGCCATTTCAGCATTGACAGACCAAGCATTTGTAAAGCAAGTTGTTAAAATGAATACTGCTGGCATGAAGCAATTAACCGATTTCTTTGAAGAGCAACTGATGTTATTTATTCCATCGGCTGGAAACTTTGTCTGTGTCAATGTTGGTGAAAACGCCCTACAAATAAACCAACAACTTCTAGAAATGGGGGTGATTGTTAGGCCTGTCTCAAATTATGGTATGGATAATTACCTTCGTGTCTCTGTAGGAACAGAGTCTGAAAATAATCACTTCATACAGGCCATGACTAAAATAAAAAGTAGTAACACAGAATGATTAATCAAATAACCATTATTGGTGTTGGCTTAATTGGTGGTTCTTTTTCTAAAGGATTAAAGGAAAAAGACTTTTCAGGGAAAGTTGTTGGCTACGGCCGTAATCAACAAAAACTGGAACGAGCAGTTGAGCTTAGTATTATTGATTGCTTTGAAACGGATATTAAACACGCAGTCCAAGAGGCAGATCTTATATTGGTAGCAGTACCCATGGGTGCTTTTATAGATGTGTTTAAGCAAATAAAGCCTTACCTTAAACCAAAAGCGATTGTGACTGATGCAGGCAGTTCTAAAGTAAGTGTGATTAAAGATGCACAAGAAGGATTGAAAAACCATTTTCCTTATTTTGTGCCAGCGCACCCGATTGCAGGTAAAGAACAAAGTGGTGTGGAAGCGTGTGATGGTTCACTTTACGTGAATCATAAAGTGATTCTTACACCAAGTTCTGAAACGGATATAGAGTCTATTAAGCAGGTTCGCACATTATGGGAAAGATTAGGCGCTAATTTAATTGAAATGCAAGCAGATGAACACGACGATGTTCTGGCTGCAAGCAGTCACTTACCGCATTTATTAGCATTTGCAATTGTCGACTTATTAGCTAATCATCAAGATGTTCCGAAAGTGTTTGATTTTACTGCAGGTGGTTTTAAAGACTTTAGTAGAATTGCTTCCAGTGATCCCATTATGTGGCGTGATATTACAACCGCTAATTCGACTGCAATAATAAAATGGCTGAAAGGTTACCAAGCTGAATTAAGTAAAATAATAGATTTAGTAGAAAATAACAAAAAAGATGAGTTGTTTACTTTGTTTAGTGATGCTAAGCAGACTCG
The DNA here is from genome assembly GCA_964444445.1 of uncultured Piscirickettsiaceae bacterium. Classification (GTDB taxonomy): domain Bacteria; phylum Pseudomonadota; class Gammaproteobacteria; order Thiomicrospirales; family Thiomicrospiraceae; genus Hydrogenovibrio. Next base: position 18,775 of record CAYUHO010000001.1, read on the forward strand.
TGATCAGAAGGTGTTAGGAAAAAATAAAGATGAGTAATAACTATGAGTAACAACGTAAAATTTAAAGTACAACCTGGTGGGAAACTGACTGGCAGAATTCGTGTACCGGGTGATAAGTCTATCTCTCATAGAAGTATTATGCTCGGTTCATTGGCTAAGGGCACAACCAAAATAACTGGCTTTTTAGAAGGTGAAGACAGTCTTGCTACCCTAAAAGCATTTCAAGAAATGGGTGTGCATATTGAAGGACCTATCAATGGCAACATCACAATTGAAGGTGTCGGTTTAAAAGGCTTGGTAAAACCAAACAAGCCTTTAGATATGGGGAATTCTGGTACGGCAATGCGTTTAATGTCAGGTATTCTTGCAGGGCAATCATTTGAAGCTGAGTTAGTAGGAGATGCTTCACTCTCTAAAAGACCGATGAAAAGGGTGACTAATCCGCTTTCAGAAATGGGTGCAAGGATTCAAACCGCAGATGGAGGTTTACCTCCGCTTAAAACATCTGAAAACACACAGTTGAAAGCGATTGATTATGTTATGCCAATGGCCAGTGCTCAAGTTAAGTCTTGCGTGCTTTTTGCTGCTATGTACGCTCAAGGAACAACTACTGTCGTTGAACCTGCTCCAACCCGTGATCATACGGAGAAAATGTTAAATGGATTTGGCTATTCTGTCATCTCAGAAAAACTTGATTCGATGAGAACAAAGGTAACCATCAATGGTGGGGGAGAATTAATTGCAAGTGATATTGATGTACCATCAGATATTTCTTCAGCAGCCTTTTTTCTGGTAGCAGCCTGTATTGCAGAAGAAGCCGATCTTGTAGTGGAGCATGTTGGTATAAACCCAACACGTACAGGTATTATTGATATCTTAAAATTGATGGGGGCAGATATCAGCTTAGAAAATGAAAGTGTCGTTGGTGGTGAGCCGGTCGCAGACATTCATGTTAGGTCGGCAAAATTAAAAGGAATAAACATTCCTGAAGAATTAGTCCCATTAGCAATTGATGAGTTTCCTGTATTATTTGTAGCGGCATCTGCAGCAACCGGCCAAACTATCTTAACCGGTGCTGAAGAGCTAAGAGTCAAAGAATCAGACAGAATTCAAGTGATGGCTGATGCATTAAATGCGGTTGGGATTTCAGCAGAACCAACTGTTGATGGAATGATTATTACGGGTGGAAAACAAACCAAACAAAATGCAGCGATTTTAAGTCACCATGACCATCGGATTTCAATGGCAATGGCCGTTGCAGGTCTGACAGCAACAGATGAGATCGTGATTGATGACTGTGCCAATGTAAACACATCTTTTCCAACCTTTGTTTCACTGGTTAATCAAATAGGAATGTCATTAACAACCAGTGAGGAAATTTTATAATGGATAATATCGTCACCGTTGATGGACCAAGTGGCGTTGGTAAAGGAACCCTTTCACAATGGTTGTGCGAGCAGACTAAGTTTGCTCTGCTTGACAGTGGCGCTATTTATAGAGCCTTGGCATTTGGCTCGCTTGAAGCTGGTATTGAAACCTCAGATGTTAAAGCGCTCGTTTCTTTAGCAAAAGAACTTCCTGTTCGTTTTGAAAAAACTCAAATTTTATATAAAGATATTGAGGTTACACCTCAAATTCGTAATGAACAAACTGCAGGTGTTGCCTCGGTGGTCGCTGCAATTCCAGAAGTTAGGGAAGCCTTATTACAAAGGCAAAAAGACTTTTATTCACCATCAATAGGCCTTATTGCAGATGGTAGAGACATGGGAACCGTTGTGTTTCCGAAAGCAAATGTTAAATTATTTTTAACGGCTTCAGCCGAAGAAAGAGCAAAAAGACGCGTTAACCAGTTGAAAACTCAGGGAGTTGATGCTAAAATTGCTCAGATAACTCGAGATATTGAAGAAAGAGATGAAAGAGATCGAACTCGATCCGCCTCACCTTTAATACCTGCGAGTGATGCTATTATTATTGATACAACTTCTTTAACAATTGAAGAAGTCTATCAACTTGCTCATAACGCACTAATTGATAATGGTATTTTGAAATAGCATTACGTATTCTATTTCACAAGATTTTACGCTAATCCTACACGAAACAGGATTAGCGTTTTATAAAAGACCTTTTGGGAAGGTCTTTTTTTATTTAACTGACCCGAGTATTTTTGAATACCCCATTTGAAAAAAATAACCGGCTAACAACTTTGGTAACTATTTCCATGAGTGAATTATCTTTCGCTGAATTATTCGAACAATCTATTGAACAAGACAAATTTAAAACTGGCTCTCTTATTATTGGTACTGTTGTAGCAATTGACAAAGAAGCTGTATTAGTTGATGCAGGAATGAAATCTGAATCAGCAATCCCTAAAGATCAATTTATGACGGCTAGTGGTGAGCTAGAAGTAGCTGTTGGTGATGAAGTTGAAGTTTTCCTAGAAACATTAGAAGATGGTTTTGGTGAAACTCGCCTATCACGTGAAAAAGCAAAACGTGCTAAAACTTGGGATCGTTTAGATACAGCGCTTGAAGAAAACGAAACTGTTATCGGTCTTGTAACTGGTAAAGTTAAAGGCGGTTTAACTGTTGACGTTGAAGGTGTTCGTGGTTTCTTACCTGGTTCATTAGTTGATGTTCGTCCAATTCGTGACTTTGGTTTCCTTGAAGGGAAAGAAGTTGAGCTTAAGCTTGTTAAGCTAGATCGTAAACGTAACAACGTTGTTGTATCTCGTCGTGCTGTTATTGAAGCTGAAAACTCAGTTGAGCGTGAAGCTTTACTTGCAAACATGGAAGAGGGTGCTGAACTTGATGGTATCGTTAAAAACCTAACTGACTATGGTGCATTTATTGATCTTGGTGGGATTGACGGATTACTACACATTACAGATATGGCATGGAAGCGTGTTAATCACCCTTCAGAAGTTATTCAAGTGGGTGACGAAATCAAGGTTAAAGTTCTTAAGTTTGATAGAGAGAAAAACCGAGTTTCTCTTGGTATGAAGCAATTATTGGCTGATCCATGGTCTGATATGATTTCAAGATACCCACTAGGTTCTGAAATCTTAGGTAAAGTTGCTAATATTACTGACTACGGTTCTTTCATTGAAATTGAAGAAGGAATTGAAGGTCTTGTTCATACTTCTGAACTAGATTGGACTAACCGAAATATCCACCCATCTAAAGTTGTACATTTAGGTGAAGAGGTTAAAGTTAAAATCCTTGATGTTGACCAAGAGCGTCGTCGTATTTCTCTATCGATTAAACAGTGTACTGTTAATCCTTGGGAAGGATTCTCTGCAACTCATGCTAAAGGCGACAAAATTTCAGGTAGCATTAAGTCTATTACTGACTTCGGTATCTTTATCGGCTTAGAAGGTAACATTGATGGACTTGTTCACTTAACAGATATTTCTTGGTCAACACCTGGAGAAGAAGCTGTACGTGAATACAAAAAAGGTGATGTACTAGAAACCGTTATTCTATCTATTGATTCTGATCGTGAGCGTATTTCTCTTGGTCTTAAACAGTTAGATCAAGACCCATTCAGTGAGTTTGTTGCCGCAAATGGGAAAAATACAATCATTACTGGTACTGTTAAATCTGTAGATGAAAAAGGTGCTGTGATTGATGTTGCTGATGAAGTTGAAGGTTATATTCGTTCTTCTGAAGTTGCTGATGGTTGTCGTGATGCATCAACAGAACTTAAAGCAGGTGATTCTGTTGAAGCGAAAATCATGAATGTTGACCGTAAAAATCGTTCACTTTCTTTATCGATTAAAGGTAAGGATGCGCAAGAAGAAGCAAATGCTGTTAAGAGTTACTCAGATGGTCAAGCTCAACAGCAACCAGCTAATACTTGGGGAGACTTACTAAAAGATCAAATTTCTTCAGAAGATTAATTGTTGTTTGGTAATATCTAACTAGGTATTACCTATTTAAACTTTTTAAAGAGGTTATATGAAACAATGACTAAGTCAGAGTTAATTGAACAAATTTCTAGAAAGCAAACCCAATTTAGTCAAAAAGACGTTGAGCTTGCTGTAAATGAAATTCTTGACAGTATGATTGAAGCGCTCTCCAATGGAGAGCGTATTGAGATTAGAGGCTTTGGAAGTTTTAGTCTTCATCACCGTAAAGCGCGTGTCGGAAGAAACCCTAAAACAGGGGAGCAGGTACAGCTTGAAGAGAAGAAGGTTCCACATTTCAAACCAGGAAAATCTTTAAAAACTTTGGTTGATGAATCTAAAAATTCATGTGATATTATTTAATAGATTAGCTTCTATTTGATAAATTACGCAAATCAAATTATCAAAAAAGGGTACAATATTTGTAAAAATATGTACCCTTTTTTATGTCTAAAATTTTATATTTTGTTATTACACTTTTATTTTTAGCCTTTGGACTCGTCCTGGGAATATTTAACCCGCATGAGGTTGATCTAGATTTAATTCTGTTACAAATACAGCTACCTCTATCGGTTCTAATTGCTTTGTCGATATTATTTGGAATCATTATTACTGTTTTTTTTCTGGCTTCAAAAATCATCCAGTTGTCTTGGCGTATTAAACGGCTTACCAAAGAAAATACCAAACAGATTAATAAAACCCTTGAGTTAAATAGTCAATTAATTGAACTGAAACATAACCAAGCTGAAGCAGCTTCTTTAACAAAGCCTGTTCAAACCGCCTTAACTCAATCAAGCCAACCTAATAAGGATTAAACGTGTCAGATTCAAAAATTGTCGTTGCATTAGATTTTCCAACTGTTTCTAAAGCTGAATTATTCGTTCAACAATTACAACCAAATTTATGCAAACTTAAAATCGGAAAAGAACTATTTGCGATTGGTGGTCCAACTTTTGTGGAAAAGTGTGTTGCTCAAGGCTTCGATGTATTTTTAGATTTAAAGTACCACGATATTCCTAACACCGTTGCCAAAGCCTGTGAGGCAGCTGCAAAGATGGGCGTTTGGATGATAAATGTGCATGCGATGGGCGGACGTAAAATGATGACCGCTGCAAAAGAAGCTGTTTCTAATTCAAAACATAGTCCAATTTTAATTGCAGTGACAGTCTTAACCAGTATGGAACAAGCCGATTTAGCTGAAATTGGTATGGCAGGTACACCACAAGAAAGTGTAATTAGACTCGCAACCTTAGCAGAAGAATCTGGAATGGATGGAGTAGTCTGCTCTGCACAAGAAGCTTTTTTACTGCGTAAACAGATGGGGGAGGATTTTTGTTTAGTCACCCCTGGAATTAGACCTGCTGGGGCAGATAATAATGATCAAAAACGAATCATGACGCCAAAAGATGCTTTAACAGCTGGTTCTAGCTATTTAGTCATCGGACGTCCTATTACGCAATCAAAAGACCCTATTCAAACACTTGTATCTATAAACGATTCTATAAAGAGCCTGTAAACAATTCTTAAGTTACAGTTAATAATTACCCCCCCCCTGGTGATTTTTAATTATTTTTCTTGGTTTGTATTAGTTTTTAACAGGTAAGAATATGCTAATTTCGACACCAATAGCTTCTTTTTGTTGGTTTAGAATATTGTTGGCTTCAACCTTACCATTATGAAAGTCTGCAATGAGCTTGACGATGTATAACCCCAGTCCAAGGTGAGTTTGTTCATCTGAATTTGTTTCTCTTAGCGAAATCATTCCATCAAATATATTGTTTCCTAGCTCTTCAGGTAGAGGTTGTCCATGGTTTGAAACCATGAGATGAACCAGTTTATTTGAAATTAAATTCGCATCAATCTTAATGGGGGCTGATTTATCATCAAAATCTTTGGCGTTACTGATTAACTTGTCTAACAATTGTTCAAGCATAAATCCATCGCCAATTACCATGGTATCTTCGGGTAACTTGATTGAGTGTTCAACTTTATGTTCAATAATTAATGATTTGATGTTTTCAGCATAATGAGTCAACATTTTATCAACAGGAAAAGGTTCAGGAGTTTGATTGCTTAAACTCTCTTCAATACTGGTTGCCTCTGATAAAGATGAGATAATTTGTTTCAATTGTTTTAAAGCATGTATCGAGTATTGGATCTGCTTGTGATCAATATCTTTTTCAAGCAATGACAATGACATAGAGAGTCTATTTAAAGGGTTGTGTAATTCATGGCGCAGGGTAACAGGCAGTTTTTTTAAGTATCTTTCATAGCTTGATAGCTGCTTTAACATGCTAAAGATATGATGTCTTAGCGCAGAAATCTCATCCTGATAAAACCATGATGTTTTTGCATCAGTAAAATTGTTTTCATTTACTTTTCCTAAATTATCAAAGGTATTTTTAATATCATAATCTAGCTTGGATACTCTTCTGGAAATGGATGCGGTATAGAAAAAAACCGCTGTAAATACAAAAATAAACACCATTCCACCAACACCTACAACACGATAGAATCTTTTGAGAGAGGTTCTTAGCAGACTACCCATTGACTCTTCGATAATCACTGCACCAATTAATTTGTCTTTTATTTTAATCGGTGTTGCCGACATTAATGAAGTGGGGCGCTTATCTTCCATCCTGTATTGTTGATAGGTTTTTCCTTCAAGCGCCGCTGCAATAAGCACTTTTTCAGGATTTGTACTTTGTGGGTAGGGGTAGGGAATTGTAAAAGGAATAAACTTAGATGTTCCTTGGATTAACCAGAAACCAACTTTTGTAAAATAGTCATGTCCAAACGTGTAGTCATTGGCAGATGTTTCCCCAATCGCATAGGTTACTTTTCCACCTTCATTAACAATCCACAAAATAGACTTATCAAGATTCAGATCATCTAGAGGAGTATTTTTACTTTTTTTATTAATTTTATTCGCAATCAGGTCCGTTTTATTTGCTAATGAATAGGCAATATTAATAACGGTTTGCTTTTGAATTGTTGCTTGGTTTTCAAGTAATAAACGATGAAAATCAATTGCAAATCGGTAGGTAATGATTGGCAAAATACTCAACATTAACAATAATAATAAAAAACGAGTTTTTATTGTAAAACGAATTTTATTAAAAATAGACAAACTCACTTTTGCCAACTATAACCACGCCCATACTCATTGTGAATCAAATTAAACTCGCTATCAACTTTCTTAAAAGCGTTTCGTATTCGACAAATATGAGTGTTAATCGTATTACGTTCCACAACTCCTTGAGTTGATTCTTGCAGTACCTTATAGGTTACAACACCTTTTTCACCCGTAATAGCAAACTGCTTTAGCATCTCAAATTCAGTTGCGGTAAGGTCTAGCTGGTTTTTATGCCAATAGGCTTTGAACTCACTATTAGCTAGGGTTAGCCCTTTAATTTTAGATTGTTCATTATCTGAAGTCTGTGTAAAAGAAGACGAGATGCGTAATAAGTTTTTCACCTTAGCGGTTAATACGCCAAGACTAATTGGTTTAGGTAAATAATCGACCGCACCTAAAGCATGACCAGTATAAATATCAAATTCAGACTGTCTTTCAGATAGAAAAATAACAGGGATTGCTGTTTCAAACGATAGTAAATGTTTCGCGATTTCAAAACCACCGTCCACTTCTTTACCTAAGATAATATCTAAAATAATCAAGTCAGGTAAAGCTGTTTCAAAGCTTGCTTCTGCGGCCTCTCTAGTAGAAAAAGAATTTACATTAAAACCTTGCTCTTTCATCGCGGTCGTAAGGTTTTCTAACTGTAATAAGTCATCTTCAATAATGGTTATAGTGTAGTCATTGTTTAACATTTAATTTTATCTTCTTTAAAGCTCGCTATTCCTAAGCCAAGTGTAGCGAAAGATGTAAAAGGGGAAGAAACTATACCAATTTATTTAATATACTGAAAGCCTAAACCTTACATATTCATGATTAATCCACCTTTTGAGGTTAGATAAGTTATACGCTCTTTCGGACTTAAATCAATCGTCAGCAAGTTTATTCAAAAAGTCTTGTTTAATTTTTTACGCGTGCTTGAAGAGGGGATATTCATTGCCTCTCTGTATTTGGCAATTGTACGGCGAGCAACAGAAATGTCCTTCTCTTCTAACAAGCCCATTAGCTTGTTGTCGCTCAGTGGTTTATTCTTGTCTTCGTTATCGATAAAACTCTTAATATGATATTTTATTGAAATGGCAGACTGATCTTCATTGCCATACTGAACTAACCCTGTTGAAAAGAAGTATTTTAATTCAAATGTACCCCTTGGTGTCTGCATATACTTTTGGCTAGTGGCTCTAGAAATGGTAGACTCATGAAGCTCTAAAGCTTCGGCTACATCGCCCAAAACCATCGGCCTCATAGACTGTTCGCCTTCTTCAAAGAAATCAGCTTGTTTTTCAATAATAAATTTACCAACCCTCAATAAGGTTTCACCGCGACTTTGAATGCTCTTGATTAAGCCTTTAGCCTCTAAAAGCTGTTCTTTAATTTTTTTAGAATCTTCAGACTTACTTTTACCGGTTTGAAGGTCTAATTCGGCAGCCATATCAATATACATTGAATTAATTGTTAGGCGAGGAAATGCCTTCTGATTTAACTCTAAAACAAAACCGTCCTTGGCTCTAAAAAGTTTTAAATCAGGAATAATAATATCTGCTTGTTCTGAGGAAAACGCTCTACCAGGTCTAGGGTTTAAAGACTGAATAACCTCAATAACCTGGTGTAATTCCTCGTCATCAAGTAAGTAAATCTTCTTTAAACGCTTGTAATCACGTTCAGTTAACAAATCAAAATTTTCTTCAATGATTTTGATAGCCGTAACGGTAAAAGGGTTTTGTGGAAATGCCTTTAATTGTAAAAATAAGCTTTCAGAAAGGTTACTGGCAGCGACACCACTTGGCTCAAAGTTTTGGATTATTTTAAGCACCATTTCTAACTGTTCAAACGAAAAATTCTCATCATGAGTGTTATTAATATCTTCTAAAATTGCATCCAAACTGGTCTCTAAAAAACCTTCATCAGTTATGCTAT
>CAYUHO010000002.1:0-22980 GCA_964444445.1 uncultured Piscirickettsiaceae bacterium
TGCTGAAAACCTGGCGTTGCCAGAATTTTAATCAGTTGTTAAGTGTCTCCTTATGCAAAGTTTCTTTTTTCACCTTCTCCGTAAACATTGGTGACGCAACGAACACAAAGTTGTTCATCCTCTTTTTGCTGACCCACCTCATCACTATGATGCCAACATCTAGCACACTTTTCTTTTTCCGTGGCAGTCGAAACAACAAATAAACCTTCCAGTTCAGAAGCAACTGCATTGGAAGGTTTTTCAGCTAGGGGTTTAACATTGGCCGCTGAAGTAATTAAAACAAAACGTAATTCATCTCCTAAACTTTCAATTGCAGTTAATAACCCATCCTCAGCATACAAGGTGACTTCTGCGGTTAAAGAGCCTTTTATTTCACCTTCTTGACGCAGAATCTCAAGTTGTTTAGCAACGGCTGAACGAACTGCAATAATTTGTTGCCAGTAAGCTGAGTTCATTGACTGTTTTTCGTTAAGCGCGATTAAACCCTGATACCATTGTGTTATAAAAATCGTATCTGTTCGTTTACCTGGAATCTGTTGCCAAATTTCTTCAGCAGTAAAACTCAAAATCGGTGCAATCCAACGGGTTAAAGCTTCAACAATATGATATAAAGCAGTTTGAGCTGAACGCCTAGCAAGCCCATCTGCTTTACAGGTATATTGTCTATCCTTAATCACATCTAAATAGAAGGAGCCGAGTTCAATCGAGCAAAAATGCGTCACCGCTTGATAAATTGCATGGAAATTGTATTCATCATAAGCAGTGATAACTTCTTGTTGCACCTTGTAGGCTTGACCTACTGCCCATTGATCAAGTGGTAACATTTGCTCATATGGCAGACTATTTTCCGTTGGTTCAAACCCATTTAGGTTTGCCAATAAAAATCTTGAGGTATTGCGAATTCGACGATAGGCATCAGCAGTACGGCTGATAATTTCATCTGAAACCGTCATCTCATAGCGATAATCTGCTGCTGAAATCCACAAACGTAAAATATCAGCACCATACTTGTTCGCTAAGTCTTGTGGTGAAACAACATTCCCTTTTGACTTCGACATTTTCTTACCGTCTTTATCAACGGTAAAACCATGCGTTAATACCTGTTTATAAGGTGCAGTATCATTGATTGCTAAAGAAGTTAATAATGAGGATTGAAACCAACCTCGGTGCTGATCAGAACCTTCTAGGTATAAGTCAGCCTGTTCTTCATAACCTTCTCTTTCTTTTAAAACCGTGAAATGAGATACGCCAGAATCAAACCAAACATCTAATATATCTGTTACCTGTTCGTAATCACCTGCATCAGAACCTAAAAAGGCTTGCATGTCTAAATCATACCAAGCATCAATCGATTTCTGCTCGACCAAGGTCGCAATTTTTTCCATAAACTCAATTGTTTTCGGGTGCATTTCACCCGTTACTTTATGGATAAAGATGGTAATCGGCACACCCCAAAAACGCTGGCGTGAAATACACCAATCTGGACGACCGTCAATCATCCCTTCAATTCGAGCTTGACCCCATTCGGGTACCCACTCAACTTTCTTGATTTCTTCAACCGCTTTATCTCGTAAACCTGCTGCCGTCATACTGATAAACCATTGTGGCGTCGCTCTGAAGATAAGTGGTGTCTTAGTACGCCAACAATGCGGATAACTGTGCGTAATCATTTCATGATGTACGAGCGTTCCTTTTTCTTTCAGCACTTCCAAAACATGAGTGTCAGCTTTTAAAACATTTTCGCCTTCAAAAATTGGTGTACCAGATACATAATTTCCTCTGCCGTCAACTGGACACGCCAAATCGAGATTGTATTTTTTTCCTACTACAAAATCATCTGGGCCGTGGCTTGGCGCAGTGTGAACCGCTCCCGTTCCTGCTTCCGTTGTAACATGGTCAGCAAGAACAATTGGAACAGTGCGTTCGTAGATTGGATGTTGTAACTCAAGCAAATCAAATTTAGCACCTAATCCAGACGCAATAACTTGATAGTTTTCGTAGCCCCATTTTTTCATCGTAGCTTCAAACAAATCTTCCGCTAACAGGTATCTTTCTACTGCATCTTCGTCATTTACCTGTACCACAACATAGTTCAGTTCAGCATGCAGTGCAACCGCTTGGTTTCCAGGCATTGTCCAAGGTGTCGTTGTCCAGATAACAACTGATAAATCACCTTGCCCAGTTTCTTTAACATTATCACAACTTGCAAAAAATGCTTCATCATCTTTCACTTTGAAACGGATATCAATCGCATGAGAGCGTTTATCTTCATACTCAACTTCGGCTTCAGCCAAAGCAGAATGTCCACCGACACTCCAGTAAACTGGTTTCGTGCCTTTGACAACATGCCCTTTTTCCAGAATTTTTGCCAAGGCACGGATTTCATCTGCTTCAAATTTAAAATCTTTGGTTAAATAGGGATTCTGCCAATCTGCCATTACACCTAAACGTTGGAAGTCTGCCATCTGCCCATCAACTTGTTTTTGAGCATATTTACGACATTCTTCTCTAAATTCAGTTGCCCCAATTTTTTGCCCAACCTTGCCTTTTTTCTTTTCAACATTCAGCTCAATCGGCAGACCATGACAATCCCAACCAGGGACAATCGGTGCATCAAAGCCACTTAGTCCTTTCGATTTCACAATCATATCTTTTAGAACCTTGTTTACCGCATGACCAATATGAATATTACCATTCGCATAAGGAGGACCATCGTGCAAAATAAATTTTGGACGACCTGCCATTGCATCACGAATCGTTTTGTATAAATCTTTCTCTAACCAGTTTTTAACTTGCTTAGGTTCTTTATTTGACAGATTACCACGCATTGGAAAATCTGTTTGAGGCAGATTTAAAGTTGGCTTGTAGTCTTTGGCGTTTGGATCTTTACTCATGGTTGGTCAATCTCTAATTGATTTTTTGCTGTTTTTACGTCTAGTTGAATTTGTTTTTTTAATTCATCTAAACCATTAAATTTTTGTTCGGGGCGAATAAACTGATGCAGTTGCACACCGACATGCGCACCATACACCTCTTTTTCCCAGTTAAAAAGGTGAACTTCTATCGAAGGGCGTAAACCATCAACAGTTGGACGAATCCCGATATTCGCAACCCCTGCCACCTTATGCTCAGCTAAGCCTGTCACATAAACACTGTACACACCTTCAACCGGCATCAGGTTTCGTTTTGGATTTAGGTTTAAAGTACGAAAACCAAGCTGTCGTCCTAATTTTTTACCGTGCATGACTCGCCCTTTAAATTCAAAAGGACTTCCTAAAAGGTTTTCAGCTTCAGTAAGGTCATACTTAGACAATACCTGTCTAATTCTAGTACTGCTAACACGTTCATTTTCAATCATAAAAGTCGTTTGTTTTTCGACTTCCATCTTAATTTGTTTGCCTTCTTCTTGAAGAAATTTAAAATCTCCTTCACGGTTTTTGGCAAAACGAAAATCATCACCAATGATTAACTTTTTAACCTGTAACTTTTTAACCAGTAAATCTTGTACAAATTCTTTGGCAGATTGTTTTGCAAATGACGCGTCAAACTTACAGACCAACATGACATCAACAAGCCCGGACGCCACGAAAGAATCAACCTTCTCACGCAGGTTCATTAATCTAACGGGTGCTTTTGCAGGGCAGAAAAACTCAATCGGCAAAGGTTCAAATAACATTACAACACTCGGCAAGTCCAGTGCATCAGCATTTTTCTTTAATTGTGTTAAAACCTGCAAATGCCCCAAATGAACTCCATCAAAGTTCCCAATTGTTAACACACAACCCTTTGAAAAATCCAACTGATAGTTTTTTAAATTGTGAATTCCGCGAATTAGTTGCATACATAATTTTTATGACTGTTAAAGGGTGAAATTATACTGTCTTTAACCTTAAACCAAAAGAAAATAATAACCCTAAATAAACAATCATCGCTCCAATAACCAAAGCAAACAACCAGCCTACTCTTAGCCAAGCATCAAAGGCTAGCCACTGCTCAACATCAGGTGTAATAAACAGCAGAAAAACCACAAAAACAAGGGTTGCTAAACCGACTTGTAAAAACAGTTTTAACCAACCTGATAAAGGTGAAAAAACCTGTTGTTTTCTTAAATACCAATACAATAAACCCGCATTTACAAAAGCGGAAATGGACGTCGCCGCTGCCAAACCAACGTGGGCAAAAGGAATAATAAAAATCAGATTTAATATCATATTGACCACTAAAGCAACAATCGCTACTTTTACAGGGGTTTTCATATCTTTGCGTGAATAAAATGCAGGAGCTAAAATCTTAACCAAAATAAAACCGAGTAAACCAAACGCATAAGCCATCAAACTTAAGCCGGCCATTTCAACAGCCAAGGCATCAAAAGCACCATAAAAGAACAGGGTAATTAACAGTGGCTTTGCCAGTAAAAATAGTCCTAAGGTTGCAGGTACGCCCAAAATAAAAACCAAACGCAGTGCAAAGTCTAAATCCTGCTGAAAACCTTGCCAGTTTTGATTGGTTGCTTTTTTAGATAAACCAGGCAAAACAACAGTCGCCAAAGCGACCCCAAACACGCCTAATGGAAACTCCATTAATCTATCCGAATAATACAGCCATGACACAGAACCGGTCACCAAAAAGGAAGCTAATATCGTATCAACTAACAAATTAATTTGTGCCACAGAAACACCAAACAAAGCGGGTATCATTAAACGTTTTACCTCGCCGACCCCCTTATCTGTTTCCCTACTTGGCACGGGTAATAAACCCAGTTTTTTTAAAAAAGGGATATGAAATAACAACTGTACAATCCCTGCAACTAACACTCCCCAAGCAAGTGCCATAATAGGAACATCAAGATAAGGGGAAACACCGACAGCAAAGGTGATTAAAACCAAATTTAAGAAGACAGGTGTAAAAGCAGGTACTGCAAACTGATTATAGGTATTCATAATCGCCGAAGAAAAAGCCACTAATGAAATCAATAATAAATAGGGAAAGGTAATGGCAAGCATATCCGATGCAAGCTGAAACTTTTCTGGCTGATCAACAAACCCTGGGGCAAATATCAACATCACAAATCCTGAACCAAAAACACCTAGTGCAGTCAGAATAATTAAAATACCCGCTAAACGAAAACTAATCGCATTAATTAAATGTTTGACAGCCGCTTTACCGCCATTTTCCTTTGCTTCTGCCAAAACGGGAACAAAGGCCTGTGAAAAAGCACCTTCTGCAAATAAGCGACGAAAAAAATTAGGAATTTTAAAGGCGACAAAAAACGCATCTGCTCCTGCCGTTGCGCCAAAATAACGAGCAATCACCATATCACGGACAAAACCAAGAATACGCGATAGCATGGTCATACTACCCGTGGTTGCGGTTGCTTTTAAAATTCGTTTCAAGTGCTTAATCCTTTAAGTACGTAACCTATATCCCGAACCGCCTTGGGACTTGGGTAACTACCCCCCCTGGTGATTTTAGCCTAATCCTCAGATAGGATTTTATTCTATTCTAAAGTAATAAGACACTTTTTAATAGACGAAAAAAAACCGAGACTTGCTCGGTTCTTTTGAAAACTAAAGTACTACCAATCAAAGTCAGTAGCTGCTCAGATTACCTCTAAAATCGGTAAGTTCAAGGCAAAAAATGTGAGTTTACAAGTGTAAATGACCATTTTTTAACGCAGAAATTGTCGATTTTAGGGGTGAGCTGAGCAGTTACAAATTAAAGTGCTTTAATTTTAGCGTTCAAACGTGACTTATCACGAGCCGCTTTGTTCTTAGTGATGATTCCTTTACGAGCCATACCATCTAAGCTTGATTGTGCAACACGAAATGCTGTATTTGCTGCGTCTTTATCACCTGCTTCAATTGCAGTTTTTACTTTTTTCACATCCGTACGCATTGCGGCACGCATGTCATTATTATGAATGCGGTGCTTTTCTGCCTGACGTGCTCTCTTTGTTGCTTGTGCCGAGTTTGCCATTGTTTATCTCCAATATAATTTGTCTGTTTCAATAATTTATATCGGTACGCACCGATTCGATATTCATTAAAAGGGCTAAATCTTCAAAAAATATCTAAATGTTTGAAAGGAAGAGGGAATTATCCACTTTAACAAACTATTGTCAACTATTGTCCTATTAAAAACACAAATAGAACAATACGACAAATAGCTTGAAACTTAACTAGTTTCGCAAACCTCGCCTAACCCTAGCTGACAGCATCAACAAGCCTAAACCTGAAAATAAAACGAATAAGCTTGGTGGAAAGGGTACTGGTGAAGTTATTGTAATAAACTCTGCTGTACGTGCGAATTCAACGAAATCATCACCATTTGCGCTAACCCATAAAATGGTTTCACCATCATCAAGATAATCACCATCACCGTTTAAATCCACTAAACGAAAAACATTGTCTTTTACATCAGAGCCAGCAGAAACAATAATTAACTCGCCATTTTCTCCTATCGCTAGACTAAACGCATTACCCAACTGAACGCCTAATCCAGCGACAAGCGCTTCATTCCAAATTTCTTGCACTTCACTGGCATTATCAATAACACCATTTCCATTTAAATCATTCAGCTTATATACCGACTGATCTCGAGAAGATAAACTTTCTAAAGTATATATATTTCCTTGATCATCTGAAATTAATCCTGTTGCCACAGATACACCAAATTCATTATCATCATCAATGAAAACATTCAATTCACCCTCATCAATCACTCCATTATTGTTGTCATCGTGAGCAACAAAAATCGTATCGCTTTCTCCACCCATAAGGTCGGCAATATAGGCGGTATCTCCAACAAAAGTTATATCAAAAGCAGACGATCTATTTTCTGGCACTCCTCCACCAACTGTGTCTGAAGCAAGTGTAGATAAATCTAACCATACCTGAGCTTCATTGGCATCATTCGCATCACCATCATTATTCAAATCAACTGTACGATATACCGCATCTGCTGGTCGACTTCTTGTTCCTGCATTTACGATATAAAGTGCTCCGTCTTGAGCCTCATGCACTGAATTAGGCGTTGGCAGGGTATAACCACTTGCATTATCTTCTGAAAACCAAACTACCGCTTCACCAGCATCCTGTGCATCTCCATCTGCATTCCAATCAGATAATCTATAAACGCTATCACTTGCACCATCACCTATATAAATATGCCCTGTATACGACTGAAAGATAGAATAAACACTGTTGGTCGGTGTCGCTAATCCTGACAGATTAAATTCATCAAAATATACCGTTGCTTCACCAAAATCGTTCGCATGTCCGTTCCCATTTAAATCTCGTGTCAAATACAGTGCATCCAAACTCATGTCACTAATTAAAACACCCTGTTGCGGTGCATTGTTTGCCAATACATTATTGGACATCAGCCCAAGCATTGGAATAGACAGCATTGTAACGACTGTACTTTTTATTTTTAAATTCATAACTTTCCCCTAACTAAAAAACAATCATAATCGTATAGAATAATTAATATGCACATGCACATAATAATAGTTACTATTACAATTGTCAATTGCAGACTGAGTAAAAAATACTGCTAGGGACAATCATTATTCACGGTGATAAGGGTGATTTTGTAGGACTGACCAGGCACGATAAACCTGTTCTGCTACGAGAATTCTAACCATGGGATGTGGAAGTGTCAGCTTAGATAAACCCCATTTCCATTCTGACTTTTGTATTAATTCCAAAGCTAAACCATCAGGGCCACCAACAATTAAGGCGATGTCCTGCCCAGAACCCAACCAATCTTCTAGCTTTTCAGAGAATTGTATGGTCGTTGTTTGCTTTCCATGCTCATCAAGTACAATCAGTTTTGCACCTTTCGGAATTACACTCTGAATGCGTTTTGCTTCTTCTTGTTTATTTTTTTCCACGGAACTTGTCTTGCCACGCACAGCCATTGGTAACTCAATCAATTTTATTGAACAAGCTTTCGGTAAGCGCTTAGTGTATTCAGAAAAACCTTCCTGCACCCACTTCGGCATTTTTTGCCCGACAACGATAAAATGAATCACCATAAAATTAAGCCGAACTCAATAAACTTTAAAACTAGTCGCGTTCTGGTTCAAATGACCACAACTTTTCAAGCTGATATTTTGCTCGAGCTGATTCAGTCATTACATGTACAACAGAAACACCTAAATCAATTAACACCCACTCTGGGTCTTGCGTTGATTCCATTCCTAATGCTGGTTGACCAGCATCTTTAAATGCTTTTGCTACAGAATTACCCGTTGACTTAACATGAGTTGTTGAAGTACCAGTTGCCACAATCATTCTGTCAGTAAAAGAGCATTTTTGTGTCACATCTAATACTTGAATATCGATAGCTTTGCTATCTTCAAGATGTTGCACAGCGAGGGTTTCTACTTGCTTAAGTTCCATTATTGTCTTTTCCGTATAAATTATTATTTTTTATATATTCGACTACTGATGCAGGCATGAGGTAATCGACAGGTTGATTATTTTGTAAAAATGTCCTTAGAGCAGTTGCACTTAAATCTAGTTGTGTCACAGACAATTCAATAAGTTGCCCTGCATTCTCCGTCATGTCTTTTACGTTAAAATCTGCTATTATCTTTTTTATATTATCGTCAAAATCTGCATTACAACTCGGCCTACGCATGACGACAATATTAGCCATTTCAAGAACTCTTTGCCACTGATGCCACTTGTCAAACTTAGCAAATGCATCTGTTCCCATCATCAAGACTAAGGTTGAATCGGGATTATTTACTTTCAAATCCGACAAGGTATCCACCATATAGGAATGACCTTTGCGCTCTACCTCAAGCGTATCGAGTACAAATTTCGGCTGTCTTTTAATTGCTAGGCGCACCATTTCACAACGGTGTTCAGCTGAAACACAGGGTAAACCACGGTGCACAGGCTTATAAGCTGGCACAAAACGCACTTCATCAAGTGATAGGTAGTTCAACACCTCTAAAGCAGGGCGAAGATGTCCGAAATGAATTGGATCAAACGTGCCACCATTAATCCCTATTAGTCGTTTATTTAACAATCTTTTCTGCTTCCAGATGCATACAATTAAAACTGGGTATTATACAGAGATATTAAATAGGCAATCGCTTTTCAATATTGGTTAAGGACTGACTGAATGAATGTACAAAAAACCCACTCTTAAAATTTGGGGACAGACCCCTAGCCAACTATTTACATTAAAATTCAACAAGTTACTTGTTTTAGGGTCTGTCCCTATATTATTAACTGTATTAAGTATTGGTACAAAAAAACCACCCGAAGGTGGCTTTTAAATTATTCAAGCTAATCTTTTTAAACTATTTCAATATTTCAAGCTCTACGCGACGGTTTTTAGCGCGTCCTTCTTTATTTGCATTTGATGCAACCGGGTTTTCTTCACCCATCCCCACTGTATCAATTCTATCTGCTGAAACACCTTGTGAACTTAAATAAGCTTTTACACTATTGGCACGTTTAAGAGAAAGTTTCTGGTTAAAGGAATCTCTTCCTACTGAATCTGTATAACCAGAGATTTTAACTCTAGAGCCAGGCGTTGCTTTCAAATACTCAATGTAATCATCCAGCTTACCTTTTGCTTGACCTGTTAAATTCGAACCTCCTGTACCAAAGAAACCACTAAAAGCAAGCGGAGCAGCGATTGCTTCTTTTGAAATCTTTAAGGTTGGCTTCGGCACGGGTGCCACAACTTTTGGAGCAGGCGCAACAACTGGCTTAGGATTAGCCACATGATCGTGCATATGAGAATGGGTATAAGCATCCTTACCTGTACCGTGCGTATGCTCATGTGTGTGCCCGTTTAAATCATTTTGGCCACTTGCATGCTCATGCTTATGCAACAATCCTTCAGCATGCTTAGGTTCACTTTTTACCATTGGTGCAGGCTCGGCTTTTCTTCCTTCACAACTATCAATTGAGGTCGCATCAGACCAGTGAATTGTTCTTACACAACCACCAAAACGATCACGTACAATATTGCCATCTGTTGCATGAACATAAGCCTCAGTTCCATTATGCGGAATTTCTGTTTTCCATGCTAAGGCAGAAGTCGTACTTAAAGATAATAAAATGCTTGATGCAACTAGGGGTAATATAATGGCTGTCTTTTTCATAACAAAATTCCTTGATAATTAAACAATTAAAATTCCAACTTGGAAAATTCTAACATTTTTTATAAAAAATAAACCTAGAAATAAATAAAATTACTCTATGGCACATTATAAATAAAAACGATTATAGTTTCTGTTAAGTCCGCCGATACAATTTAGATAGGGCTTTAATTTCGAATACTACCGTTTCCGATCACGATATATTTTTGTGAAGTCAATCCATTTAAACCGACTGGTCCACGGGCATGAATTTTATCGGTACTAATTCCAATTTCTGCCCCTAGACCATATTCAAACCCATCAGCAAACCGAGTTGAAGCATTAACCATTACAGAACTTGAATCAACTAAAGCTAAGAATTTTCTAGAGGTGGTTAAATTTTCAGTCACAATCGATTCTGTATGACGCGAACTATAAGCTTCAATATGCTCCATCGCGTCATCTATATCGGCAACAACTTTAATTGATAAAATTGGTGCTAAATATTCCGTTTCCCAGTCTTCTTGGGTTGCTGGCAGTGCATTTATAATCGAACAAGTCACTGGGCAACCTCTTAACTCAACTTCTTTTTCAGCATATTTTTTTGCTAGTATTGGCAAAATTTCTTTAGCTCTTGATTTTGCAATCAATAAAGTTTCCATTGCATTACAGACACCGTATCGATGTGTTTTTGAATTAAACGCAACATCAACCGCCTTTTTTATATCGGCTTCATCATCAATATAAACATGACAAATCCCATCAAGATGTTTTATCACAGGCACTTTTGCATCATTACTAATTCTAGAAGTTAAACTTTTTCCACCACGTGGAATAATCACGTCCACAAATTCCGTCATGGTGATCAACTCACCAACAGCTTCTCTGTCAGTAGTAGACACAACTTGAACAGCAGATTCAGGTAAACCTGTTTCTTTGAGAGCCGACTGAATACAGCTTGCCAATGCTTTGTTAGAATGAATCGCCTCTGAACCGCCACGTAAAATCGTTGCATTACCTGATTTTAAACATAATGCTGCCGCATCAATGGTTACATTTGGACGTGATTCATAAATAATCCCAACCACACCTAAAGGAACACGCATTTGCCCCAGTTGAATACCTGATGGCAAGTATTTCATATCGGTTATTTCACCAACAGGATCATTTAAACTCGCAACCTGCCTTAAACCTTCTGCCATACCTTGTATTACTTTATCCGTTAGAGCCAACCGATCAACCATTGCTGGGCTTAATCCCTTCTCTCGTGCATTTTGTAAATCTTTTTCATTTTCTTGCTTTAAAGAAACTGAATTTTTTAACAACTCATCGGCAATCAAATTTAATGCTGTATTTTTTTGTTCAGTCGTTATACCTAATAAAGCTCTTGACGCTTGCCTTGCTTGCTTACCAAGTTTGTGCATCATTTCAGTCATTTGATTACTCATTTCTATCGTCCTATCTTATATACCAAATCGGTGATACCAACCCAAGCATCTTCTTTTCCGTAACCAGGTTGAATTCCTTTTATCATTAAATCAATCTCAAGCGCACGACTCAGCAAAGATTGTAGTTTTGCTAAAGAATGGCGTTTTAGTGCCGACCGGTACTCTCCCTGGCGCGACGCCCAAATTCGTAACTGTTTAAAAACCTGATCTAGTGACTGGGTAGTTTGCTTTTGACTAATATTAATTAATTCGCGTAGCTCTTTGGATAACAACCATAAAATCACCGCTTGTTCTAAACCTGCTTGTTTTAAACGGTTTAATATTTGCAAAGCATATTTAATTTCACCCTTAAGCATGGCACTACTTAAAGCAAACAACTGGTAATGAGCTTGATCTGCGACACTATTTTGTATCTGCTCAACCGTTAAAACTTCTCCTTGAAACAACAAACTTAATTTTTCTAACTCTTGATTAGCGGCTAACAGATTACCCTCGACTCTTTCCGCCAACAAAGAAGCCACTTCAAGATTAAGTGTTAAACCCAGTTTAGCTGCTTTTTCCTGGCACCAACGAACCAGTGCTTGGCCTTCAATCTGTTTAGATTGAACAGCTAACCCCTTTGCTTCAATCGCCTGAAACCATTTTGATTTTGTTTTCTGAAAGTCAATCTTTTCACAGATAACGACCATCACAATTTCAGGTGAAGCATCATGCTGTATTTTTAACCATTCTTGAATAAACGCGCCACCTTCTCGACCAAAATTTGCATTTGGTACATGTAGCTCAAGAATGCGTTTGTCAGCGAACAGACTGCCAGCAGAGGTTTCCATCTTCAATGCCTGCCAATTAAAATCAGCTTCAACATCAAACCTGTCTCGCTGTAAATAGTCGTTCTGTTTCAACCTTAACCGAAATTCATCAAGTGCCAACTGAACATACAAAGGTTCTTCGCCATAAATAATCGTTAAAGGCGAAATGACAAAG
Organism: uncultured Piscirickettsiaceae bacterium; assembly: GCA_964444445.1. Classification (GTDB taxonomy): domain Bacteria; phylum Pseudomonadota; class Gammaproteobacteria; order Thiomicrospirales; family Thiomicrospiraceae; genus Hydrogenovibrio. The sequence goes on from CAYUHO010000002.1 coordinate 12,541, forward strand.
TTTGCATTTGTTTGCAGTTGCTTAATGAATGCTGTCGCAGGAATCATTTTTTCGCTTGCTCTGTCGTTTTCATCGCATAATTAATTCTTGAAACAATTTTCAAGGCAATATCAACAGACATCTGCTGTTTAATACTTTGCAATTCACGAGAAGAAGCTTGCAGTAAACCACTATTAATACTTCTGTCTCTAAAACTAGTCACCGTTGTTTGTACAACCATTTGTTCAGTTACGACCCTACTCACTCTAAAAAACTGCGACATTTTAAGCAGTTCTGAGGCGACATCACCCGAACCTGTTCGACCAGTGGTTGAGGTTTTAAACTGTGTTTTTTCAAATTGAATACTCAGTTCAGCCCCAGCCATGTTATCAACAATCTTAACATCCATACTATTAAATTGTTGTTTCAAAGCATGATAGACATCTCGATTAAGCAGCTGTGCATCAAGCAAACGTACCGTTTTATAACTCGCTTGTAAATCCTCACCCGTACCTTTTAAATGGAAACCACAAGAGGATAAAAATACAGAGAAAAACAGGATTAACACGACTACTTTTCGAGAAAAAACACCAGGGGGGGCCCCCCTGGTGTTTTTTTCTGGATTAGAGTCATTCGTTAAAAAACTAAACATGCTATTTCACTACAAGGTTAACTAAACGACCAGGCACGACAATTTCTTTAATAATTTCTTTGCCTTCAATAAATTTCAGTGTCTGCTCATCTGACTTGGCTGTTGCTAGAATCGTCTCTTTCTCGGCGTTACTCGCAACTTCAATTTTACTTCTTAGCTTTCCATTCACCTGCACCATCATTTCTATTTCATCTTTAACCAATGCTTGTTTATCGACACTTGGCCAAGCTACATCAATCACCAACCCTGTTTTGCCTAAATCTTGCCATAGCTTTTGCGAAATATGCGGTGACATAGGCGCAAGCAACAACACCAACTTTTCAAATGCTTCTTGTAATAAACCTCGCCCAATGGGTGAATCATCCTTGTACTTAGACAATTCATTTACCAACTCCATGGCTGATGCGATTGCGGTATTAAAGTGCATTCTTCGTCCCATATCGTCTGTCATTTTTTGAATGGTTGCGTGCAGTTTTAAACGTAAAGCTTTTTGCCCTTTATCCAATTCATCATTATTTTCACAGGCGTTAACAAGCCCTTTTTCAATGTGAGATTGAACTAAACGCCAAACACGATTTAAAAAACGCGACGACCCTTCCACAGCTGAATCAGACCATTCTAAGGTTTGTTCTGGTGGAGCAGCGAACATAATATACAAACGTAAGGTGTCAGCACCATATTTTTCAACCAAGGTTTGCGGATCAATTCCGTTATTTTTAGACTTAGACATTTTAATTACGCCGCCATCTTCAACCGCTGAACCATCTGATTTTAGTGTTTTAGTATTCGCATCGACATCAAGCGGTGAGAACCAAGTTTTTTTACCTGAGTCATCGGTTTTATACCAACTACCTGCCAGTACCATTCCTTGTGTTAACAAGTTTTTAAACGGTTCATCCGTTGACAGCAAACCTTCGTCTCGCATCAGTTTATGGAAAAATCGAGCATACAACAAATGTAAAATTGCGTGTTCTATTCCACCAATATATTGGTCAACTGGTGCCCAATAATCCGCTCGTTTATCCAACATGGCTTGATTATTATCCTTAGAGGTATAACGTGCGTGATACCAAGAAGATTCAAAAAAAGTATCAAAGGTATCCGTTTCACGTGAAGCTTTTCCACCACATTTTGGACATTCACAACTTCTGAAATGCTCTAATGCAGGATCAATCGCCAACGGCGAGCCTGCACCTGTTGGCACAACATCTTCAGGCAGTTTAACCGGCAACTCTTTTTCAGGCACAGGCACTGCACCACAGTCATCGCAATAAATAACCGGAATTGGACAACCCCAATAACGTTGACGAGAAATTCCCCAGTCACGTAAACGATAGTTGGTTTGTTTTTCACCAAGGTTTTGTTCGCCTAATACCTTTGCCATTTCAAATAAGGCCTGTTTAGATTTCAAGCCATCAAATTGTCCAGAGTTATACAGTACACCTTTATCTGTAAAAGCGGCTTCTGATACATCTGCGAGTTCTTCCTTTGCTGCTCGAATAACGGCTTTAATCGGTAGATTATATTTTTTTGCAAACTCATAATCACGTTGATCATGTGCAGGAACCGACATAACCGCACCTGTTCCATAACCCATCAAAACAAAATTTGCCGCCCAAACAGGCACAATTTCACCCGATAAAGGATGCTTAACTTTTATACCCGTATCAATTCCTTTCTTCTCCATGGTTTCAATATCCGCGGCGGCGGTTGAAACATGCGAGCATTCTTCGATAAAAGCTTTTAGCTCAGGATTATTTTCTGCTACCTGATGCGACCATGGGTGTTCAGCTGCAATCGCAACATAGGTGACCCCCATTAAAGTATCTGGACGCGTGGTATAAACTTTTAAATTGTCTGTTGACTCAAGACCCGATTGAGGAATAAATTGAATTTCTAGTCCCGTTGACTTACCAATCCAATTCTTCTGCATAGTTTTAACTTGTTCAGGCCAGTTTTCCAGCTGGTCTAAACCCGTTAACAACTCTTCAGCATAATCTGTAATTCTTAAAAACCACTGATTAATTTCTTTTCGCTCAACTGGTACACCTGAACGCCAACCTTTACCATCAATGACCTGTTCATTTGCCAAAACCGTTTTATCAACTGGGTCCCAGTTCACCACTGAAAGTTTACGATACACCAAACCTTTTTTTAATAACTGAGTAAACAACCACTGTTCCCAACGATAATATTCAGGGTGGCAAGTTGCAATCTCACGTGACCAATCTATTCCAAGTCCAAGTGATTTCAACTGCTCACGCATATAATCAATATTTTCATAGGTCCATTTTGCAGGTGCTACACCATGTTGCATCGCTGCATTTTCGGCTGGTAAACCAAATGCATCCCAACCCATGGGTTGCATGACATTCTTGCCTTGCATTCGCTGAAAACGAGAAACCACATCACCAATTGTATAGTTGCGCACATGTCCCATATGCAACTTTCCACTTGGGTAGGGAAACATCGAAAGGCAGTAAAATTTTTCTTTCTGACTGGCTTCGTCATTGGATTCTTTAGCTTCAAAAACCTTACCTTCATCCCAGATTTGTTGAATCGCCTGTTCAATTTTAGAAGGTTGGTAATCGTTAAAGTTTTCGGCTTGATTTTCTGTGGTCATGGACTTGTTTCTTTACAATGTTTACAATGAAGAAATTATACCGCATAGGGAATTAAACCATGAATCAAAATCCAATGTTGAAAGCATATAGTCACTTGTTAGAAACCGCCAAGCAATTGGTATTAAAAACAGAAATAAAAACTTGGAATTCACTTAGTAAAGCAGTGCACACTGCTGAGGAAAAACACAGTAAATTAGTTGAACTAAGTAAAGAACAAATTGTTCAAGTTAAAGAAGATCTTGATGCGGACTTAAAACAGGTTTCCGAATACCTAAATGATGTTGAAATAGGGGTTGAAGAATTTATCGAAATGGATTCCGCTATTTTAGAAAATATCCTACTCGAAAAATGTAATCAACTCGCTGACCCAACAGAGTTAACCATTCTAAGAATGAGATTGTTTTCAGCGATGGAAGAAAAATAACACCAAGATTACAACCCTGGTTAAAAAGTTTAAGTCTTACGAGAGGCTAAGTTATATTTTTGCCATGCAAGCAGTAGCATCGCAATTACCAAGAACAACCAAACAGGCATATTCTTCCATTCTGCAAAAGGTGTTTTGCCGGTGTAGGATTGTATTTTAGTTCTTAGCACCCCGGTTTTGTAGGCCGGAATTTCTGCTTTTATTGCACCATCAATGCCGATTAAAACGGTTAGGCCTGTATTGGTACCGCGAGCAATTTCTCTTCCTAACTCCAATGCTCGCATTTGGGTTTCTTGACGCAGTTGATAGGGCTCAAGCGTGTGAGCAAACCAGGCATCATTACTGACGGTAATTAAATAGCTTGTATTTCCAATGCCTTGCGCTAACTCAGCACCAAAATACATCTCATAACAGATAGAAAGTCCTACCTGCTTATCAGCAAGCAACATGGGTTGCTGATTTTCGTTGCCGGCACTGAATTCTGAAAAAGGAATATCAAACAATTGTGTTAACAGTCTAAACAAATCCGAAAACGGAAAAAATTCACTAAAAGGAACAAGGTGTTTTTTACGATATTCTAATGAGGTATTTTGTGCATTAACGATTGCATTGTAATAATCCCCAGTCTGTTTATCACGTGTTACCGCCCCCATTAAAATATCTTTATCTAATAATTTTGCATCTTCCAAAAACTGTTTTAAGTGAGTATTCTTTACTTGATTAAAGTAAGCTGGAATGGAGGTTTCTGCCCAAACAATTACATCTGCATCAATGTGCTGTTTAGTTAAGCCAACGTAAGTTTTAAGTGTGGGAATGAGCTCCGAAGCCAACCATTTCTTATCCTGACTAACATTGGCTTGCACAAGCGCAATATCAACTGGTGCATCCTGTTTTTCAACCCACTGCACATCATTTAAAAAACCTGCGGTAATCCAAATCAAAAAAACAAATAAACTTGGTACTAACCAATTTTTTGCCACAAACATATACAGCAAAATACCAGCAGTAAAGGCAACAGCAAGACTCACTGCCAAAACACCAAACACGGGTGCATAGCCATCTAACCAGGTAAAGAGATGAGTATTTCCAACAAGTAAAAAGGGAAAACCTGTAAAAAGACTGGCACGAATCATTTCAAATAACACCCAAACAACAGGCATCATAAAAGCAATACTATATGCAAGTTTCTTTGGATTGTAAAAATAATGAACCAACCAGCCTGCTAACATTAAATACAGCGATAAAAATAAGACAAAACCAAAGGTTGCTAATAAGGAAAGCCATATCGACATGCCTGAATAGACATGCATGCTAGAAATTAACCAACTAACACCTGCACCAAAAAAACCGAAGCCAAACCAAAGACCAATTTTCATTGCGTCGAGTTTTGACTCAGCTTGATACCATAACCAAAACACCCCCGCCAAGGAAATCAAAATTGCGGCAGAAATGCTCAGGGGTGCATAGGCTACGATTGCAAATGCGCCAAATAATAAGGCATAAAATGCCTTTTTATTTGGAACAAAAATTTTAAAAAGGTTAAGCGTCTTCTTCATCTTGATTGGTAAGTGTCACTAGGAATTGATCTACTTTTCTAGCATCAGATTTAAAGACTGTAAAATGAATACTATCGAGTTCAAATTGCTCTTCTTTCAATGGAATCTTCCCTAATTTTTTAAGTGCCAATCCACCGACTGTTTCAATTTTTTCATCTTCTAAATTAGTGGCAAAAAAACGATTAAAGTCATCAATCGAAGTAATTGCATCGACTAAAAAACTACCTGAAACATGTTTTTGAATATTACTTTCAATCTCATCATGTTCATCTTCGATTTCACCCACGATTTGTTCCAAAACATCTTCAATCGTAACCAAACCAGCAAACTCACCATATTCATCAACGACTAGCGCCATATGGTTACGGCTTTTTTTAAAGTCTTTTAACAGTACATTTAATCGTTTACTTTCTGAAACCATTTCAGGGTTTCGATAAAGCGACTTTAAATCTTCTAATGAATTAAGTTGTTTTCTGGCAAGTGCTTTCAAAACATCTTTAGCAAGTAAAACACCCACAATCTCATCTGCTTCTGAAAACACAGGATAGCGTGAATGAGAGCTTTCAAGCATGTTTTCTAATGTTTCTTCTAAAGAATCCTGTTCATCGACAAAAGTCACCTGCACTTTGGGAATCATCACATCCCTAACTCTAGATTCTGCAACTTCCAAAACCCCTTTTATCATAGACAAGGAATCTGGTTCGATTAAATCTTGTGCTTGAGCGTCCTCAAGTAAGGTTTCAAGCTCTTGGCGATTTTCTGGCTCCTTTGAAAAAGCCTTGCCCCAACGACTAAACCAACCTGAATCTGTATTTTCTTCACTCATAAGGTGACTCTATTCCCATTTTATCTAAAATCAAAATTTCTAAATTTTCCATCTCTTCTGCTTCTTCATCTGTTAAATGATCATAACCATATAGATGTAAACACCCGTGCACAACCATATGTGCCCAATGGTGTTCTGTGGTTTTATTCTGTTCCAGAGCTTCTTTTTCAATCACTTCTGCACAGATTATAATATCACCTAAATAATCTATCTCTACCCCCCCTGGTGGATTTTCAAAAGGAAAAGACAATACATTAGTTGCTTTATCTTTGTGACGGTAATCAGCGTTTAATTGTTGAATTTCAGCTGACTCAACAATTCTAATACTCAACTCTACAGACTTTGTTTCTTTTAATTCTGTCAAAACAGCAGACACCCATGCGATTACTTTTTCTTCTGTAGGAACAAATAGTTTTGTATCTTTGGGTAAAGCAGTCTGGTAATCAAGCTCAACTGATACTGAAAAATCTGACTTACTCACTGTATTAAGCCTTACCTTTCTTATCAAATAAATCGTATGCATTCACAATTGTTTGCACCAACCTATGTCGAACAACATCTTTAGATTGATAAAAGGTAAACCCGATATCAGGCACACCTTCGAGCACATCAATCGCATCCCTTAAGCCTGATTTTTGATGCTTAGGTAAATCACACTGGGTAATATCACCTGTAATCACCGCTTTTGAAGCGAAGCCAATTCGGGTTAAAAACATCTTCATTTGCTCGGTTGTCGTGTTTTGGGCTTCATCTAAAATAATAAAAGATTCATTTAAGGTACGACCACGCATAAATGCCAAGGGGGCTATTTCTATCACATGGCGTTCAATCAATTTTTCAACAAATTCAAAACCAAGCATTTCAAATAGCGCATCAAACAAAGGTCGTAAATAAGGATCTACTTTTTGGCTTAAATCACCTGGCAAAAACCCTAACTTCTCACCAGCCTCTACCGCAGGGCGAGTTAGGATAATTCTGCGTACCTCTTCATTTTCTAACGCTTGAACTGCAGCGGCAACCGCAAGATAAGTTTTACCGGTTCCCGCAGGCCCTATTCCAAAGTTAACATCATATTTCTGAATCGATTTAATATAACTTGCTTGATTAGGATTTCGGGTTTTTAAAGACTTTCGCTTTAGTTTAATAAAAACACTTTCATCTTCCGCCAATTTTGACTCATCAAAATTGACTGACTGTAGAGCAACATGAACTTTTTCTGTATCAAGCGTTTCTGCTTGCGCCATGGAATACAAATCCCTTATAAACTGTTCGGTTTTAACCAGTCGATTAGGCAACCCAGTTACAGTAAAATCAAACCCTAAATGATTAAGTTCAACCCCTAATCGTAATTCAATCTGATCGAGGTGTACGGAGTGTGCTCCACATAGATTCAATAATGCATTATTATTTTCAGGGGAAAGGACAAAATTAATCGAGTGTAGTGTTTTCAAAATATCTGTTACAGCGCAATGTATTGAGGTGAAGCATATCTATCTGCTTCTGGTGTTGCCACCAAAACACCTCTTAAGGAATTTTTATAAGCTTCTGTGATTTCAACATCAACAAATTGGCCGATTAATTCTGCTGAACCAGCAAAGTTAACCGCTCGATTATTTTCTGTCCTGCCCGTCAGCTCTTCAACTGATTTTACCGAAAGACTTTCAACCAATACTCGCTGAATTGAACCTTGCATAGATTGACTAATCGCTGCCGTTTGCTCATTCAACATATCTTGCATCGCCTGCAAGCGACGTTTTTTCATTGTAAGTTCAACATCATCAGGAAGTTCTGCCGCAGGGGTACCCGGTCTTGGACTATAGATAAAACTAAAAGAACGGTCATAGTTCAGTTCCCTAACCAAAGCAAGGGTTTGCTTGAAGTGGTCACAAGTTTCGCCTGGAAAACCGATAATAAAATCGCCCGAAAGAGATAAATCAGGTCGAATTTTTCGAATTTTTCGAATAATTGACTTATACTCAATGACCATATGACCTCGACGCATCATCGCAAGCACGGGATCTGAACCTGTTTGTATCGGTAGGTGTAAATGTGAAACTAACTCTGGTACTTCCGCATAACAATCAATTAAACTTTGGGTCATTTCATTTGGGTGGGACGTAGTGTAACGAATTCGGTCAATCCCATCCACAGCACGAACAGCATGAATTAAAACCGCTAAATCTGCAACGTCCCCATCATCCATTACTCCTTGATAGGCGTTAACATTTTGCCCTAGCAAATTTACTTCTCTAACCCCTTGTTTTGCTAAAGATTCAACTTCCAGCATAACATCTTCAAAAGGGCGGCTAAACTCTTCTCCTCGTGTATAAGGAACAACACAAAAAGTACAGTATTTAGAACAGCCTTCCATCACTGAAACAAAAGCCGATACACCATTTGATTCTGGTTCAGCTAGATTATCAAACTTCTCAATTTCAGGAAATGAAATATCAATGACCGCTCGTTGCTTTAATTTTTTATTAAGCTTTTTCTTTTCGGCATAATCGGCACGTTGTTCTAACGCCTCTTCGATCATGGCAGGTAAACGGTGTAGGGTTTGCGGACCAAAAATAACATCGACAATTGGCGCTCTCTGACGAATTACATTCCCTTCTTGTGAAGCGACGCAACCACCTACCGCAACGATTCGGCTGGCTTTTTTTTCTTTCCACTTTCTCAAACGACCCAATTCATCAAACACTTTTTCTTGTGCTTTTTCACGAATTGAACAGGTATTCAAAATCATAACATCAGCTTCATCAGGAGAATCCACCAACTGCAAACCAAAGGTTTTTTCTAGCAACTTTGCCATACGGTCAGAGTCATATTCATTCATCTGACAACCATAAGTTTTAATAAACAAACCTCCCGTAAATGGAGACTTATGAATTTGTAACACCGACATTCACTGTCCTTATAAAATTAAGACCATCATTTTAACACACGCAACCCAAACCATGAAACTTGGAAAAAAATAAATTAAAAATTCTATAGTAGTAGGGACAGACCCCATGTGCAACTATATATAATAAAATCAATTACTAATAGATTTTAGGGACTGTCCCCAAATCTGAAGGCATAAAAAAACCCCATCAAAAATGATGAGGCTCTTTGCTAATACCCTAGAGTAAATATTAGAATCTAAAACATACATCATATTGACTGGTTGAAACATATGATGTTTGTGTAGCATGCCCTTGAACTGTGCCTGCATTAGGGATTCCATCATCATTTTGACGATCAAGTATCTCTGCGATATCTCCTTCTAAATCATCATAACAGACAACTAAACCATCCATGTTGTAACGGTTATCTTCGACACCGACAACATTTCCCCATGGGTGAATAGGTTGAGACTCATCATCTGCTGCTCCTTTAACAAGCCCTGCTGCACGTAAGTGTTGAAAGAAAAGCCTTGATTCCGCTCCCGCAGTGGTGGTATCAAAGTTTCCACTAATCGTACCATTTCCGTTACCATTACTACCTAGTCCAAAACGAGCAGATGCATTTGCATCATCACCAGGCAAGGAAGCATAACGATCTTGATAAGAATAAGCGGCTGCTATAATACCGTTATACTGGTTAATTGCATTTTTAAGTTTAGCATTTTGGATAATTTCTTGACCTTTAAGTACACCCCCTAAAAGTAAACCAATAATAACCATTACAATTGCTATTTCAATTAAAGTGAAACCCTTTTGTTTATTGACCTGCTTTTTAAGCTGTTTCTTTTCTAGTTTCGTATTAAGTTCTGCTTGCACCATCTTATTTCTCCTTGAAATAATAAAGACAATTTTTATAAACTTGATTGTAAATCATTTAACACATTAAAAAAGAGTAAATTGGCTTTTTACCCTAGAAAAACACCTGTAGCACTTATTGTACCTAACAGACAACAAAATGGGTAATTTAAGTTTCTTCCATCCTTTAGTACAAGACCTAAAAATGAAATACGACTGTAAAATCATTTAGTTGCCATTAATTGTAAGATTCAAAACTACCGCCTATTTTTTAAAATACCTTTATAAAAAGAGCTTTGCACCCTAAAGGGCATAAACATAAGACTATTCACGAATTAAAATCAATCCACTGCCGCTTTTAATATAGTTATTAAGAGCACCCTTAAAATGAAGTTCTAAGAGAAATCACTCACCAAATCAAAAATCATTACGTTTGATGTCGTATTTGTTGATCAAATAATAAATATTTTCTCTTTTTAATCCCAAACAGCGAGCCGTTGCATGTACATTAAATCCTGTCTCTTTCAGAACTCTGAGTAATAACTTTAATTCTGCTGAATTACGTGCTTTTTTTACACCCTCACCAATCGCAACTTCAATCTCAATTTTACGAATTTTTTCTTCTTTTTCTATTTTTAA
>CAYUHO010000003.1:0-21892 GCA_964444445.1 uncultured Piscirickettsiaceae bacterium
TGATCATGCCAAACAATGTTTTCTGAAATACTTTCGCTCATAATCAGTTCCTAAAAAGGGAAAAAAATGGGTACGGCCACCAATACGGTGAGTGAATAAAAAATAGTTAGAGGCAACCCCGCTTTGACATAATCAGAAAACCTATAATTTCCTGGCGCAAACACCATTAAATTGGTTTGGTAACCGTAAGGAGTGAGAAAGCTTGCACTGGCTCCGTAAGCTACAACCATAATGAAAGGCCAAGGACTTACCCCCATTATTTCTGATGTAGCTAAAGCAATCGGAAACCCAATTGCTGCAGAGGCATTATTTGTTATCAATTCCGTTAATATAACGGTAAAAAGATAGACACCTATCAAAGCTCCCATTACGCCCCAATAACTAAAGCCATTGAGTATTGTATGAGCAACCATATTTGCTACACCAGTTTCAATCATCACACTGGCAATGCCAAGAGCAGAACCAATTACCACAATCAGCTCAAAAGGAAACCTCTTCTTTATTTCATCAAAGCGGATAATGCGGCTCAAAAACAATACTGCAAGAAAAATCAGCAATCCTTTAAATAAAGAAAGCCAATCAAATGCAGCAAGAACTAGAATAGAAAAGAACCCCGTCCCAACCAACCAACTTTGTAAATTATTAAGTGTCTTGGAATGCCCCACATCGGAATAAAAATAAAAATTTTCTGACAAATTCTCGCGTTTATAGAAATCTGAACCGGCAACAAGTACCAGAGAGTCACCGGCCTTAAGAGTTGTTGCCGATAACCCATAAACAAAATCCTTACCCCCTCGGTGGATTGCAAGAACAGCCGCATTAAACTTACTTCTGAAACCAGATTCTTTGATTGTCTTACCAACCAGTCCTGAAGTATGTGAAATAACAACTTCAACTAAATGTTGATTAATATAATCGACCTTCTCTCCACATAGTTTAATTCCATCAAAGTGTAGTAACTTAGAAGAATCCCTTAAGTTTCCTGTAAACATCAGAACATCATCTGATTCAATTCTCTCATTTGGAGATACAGGACTAATTAACTCGTCTCCTCTAAAAATTTGCGCCAAGAATAATGAACCAAGATTTCTTAACCCAGCATTCTCAACCGTTTTTCCAACTAAACTTGAATCCGCCTCAATTGCCGCTTCAACAAAATACTCTTTTGGGTCACGATTAAAAGCACTTAAACTCGGAAGTATTGATGAAGAAATAAAGACAATGGCTAAAGAACCGACAATTAGAATAGGGATACCAACATATATAAAATCAAATATGCCTAAGCTAGGTAATCCCGATTGGATGACAAAACTGTTTACAATTAGGTTGGTTGAAGTCCCAACAAGAGTTAAAGTTCCTCCCAAAATAGCAAAATAAGAAAGGGGAATCAGTAATTTTGAACTCGGATGATTATGATTGTCCTTTATACTAGACATCAGAGTAGCAACTACAGCAGTATTATTAAGAAAACCCGAACTAATTCCGACAATAGCGGACATTCGGAGTAATGATCTTTTTAGACTGTTTACGAATAAGAGTTTTGTTAAAACTTCTACCCAATTGGTACGCTCAAGAGCTTGACTAATAATTAATAACAGAACAAGTGTTGCCAACGCTGGGTTTACAAAATTATTCAGCATTTCTTCAAGCGAAATCAAGTCTAGAAAATAATAAAGTGCTATCAATCCTCCAAATAGATAAAAAGCTTTAACGCGGCCTGTTGCTAAACCAACGAGCAACAGAACCACCGTTATCAAAACAAACCATGTCATTAACTGCTTAGCCGTTAATTAATGATTCAATTGGCTTACATTCCCACTCAGGAAAATGTTCGCGAATCAAAGCATTCAAATCCTTTTCAAAAGCGGTGTATTCTTTACTAACAATAGAAGAAGCTGATTCATCACCTTTTTCGATAATCATTCCGGCCCCAAGCGTTGCATTTGTATATTTATCAATCACGATAAAAGATCCCGTCCCTTTGATGGCATCATAAGCATCAAAAGAAATACTTTGCTTTAAATGAAGCTGACACTGTGCAATCTCATTCAATTGCAATTTTGCCGCTTTTGTCTGCTCCAGAGTATTCACGTCTACTTGAAAATCGATGGCATTGAAACGACCTGTTATAACGTTAGTTGCACGCTTAATCAAATAGTCCGTACCCGGTACCATTTGACTTTCACTCATCCACACCAACATCACCCTTAGAGAATCCGATACTTCAGGGACATCAGATGATTTAACAATCATATCGCCACGACTGATATCGATCTCATCTTCTAAAGTAATAGTAACTGCCATAGGTGCAAATGCAGAGTCCACTCTCATGGATTCCTCAGTTACGGCAGGTTGAATGACCTCTTTGACTCTTGATGTCTTCATTGAAGGCAGAACTGTAATATCATCACCTACAGCAACCGTTCCCGCAGCTATAGTCCCACAAAAGCCTCTAAAATCGAGATGTGGTCGATTTACATATTGAACCGGCAGACGGAAATTATCTAAGTTCGTATTATCGCCGATCTCGATTGTGTCCAACAGCTCCATTAACGGAAGGCCGTCAAACCACTTCATGTTTTCACTAGGCTTAACTACATTATCACCAGTTAATGCCGAAAGTGGAGTAAAGATTGGGTTTTGAATATCTAGTTCTTTAGCAAACTCTAAATATTCTTCTTTAATTTCATTGAATCTGTCTTCACTGAAATCTACAAGATCCATTTTGTTGATCGCAACCACAAAATGCTTAGTTCCAAGAAGCTTATTGATATATGAATGACGTCTTGTTTGAGTTTGTACACCGTACCTAGCATCAATTAGAAGAATCGCCATATCCGCAGTAGATGCACCAGTTGCCATGTTACGCGTATATTGCTCATGACCAGGAGTATCCGCAATGATAAATTTACGCTTATCCGTTGCAAAGAAACGATACGCCACATCAATAGTAATGCCTTGTTCTCTTTCAGATTGCAAACCATCTACCAACAGAGCCAAGTCGACCTGCTCGCCAGTCGTACCATGTTTTTTAGAATCTTTGGAAATAGAAGCCAACTGATCTTCAAAAATCATTTTACTATCGTGAAGCAAACGACCGATTAGAGTACTCTTACCATCATCCACACTTCCGCAAGTAATGAAGCGAAGTAATTCCTTATTTTCGTGCTGCTTTAGATATGCCTCGATATCTTGTTCAATTAAGCTGCTCTGTTCAATCGACATTAGAAGTACCCCTCAATTTTTTTCTTTTCCATAGATCCTGCTTCATCGTGGTCAATCAGACGACCTTGTCTTTCAGATACTTTAGTTAGCAGCATTTCTTGAATAATTTCTGGCAAAGTTGTCGCCGAAGAGTTGACTGCGCCAGTTAATGGATAACACCCTAGTGTACGGAAACGAACCATTTCCATCTTGGCGTCCTTACGCAATTCTTCTGGAACACGGTCATCATCCACCATAATTTTTGTTCCGCCAAACTCAATAACCGGTCTTTCTTTTGCAAAATAAAGAGATGGAATAGGAATGTCTTCCAAATAAATGTATTGCCAAATGTCCAATTCAGTCCAATTTGATAAAGGGAAAACACGAATTGATTCTCCTTGCTTGTGTTTACCGTTGTAAACATCCCATAATTCTGGTCTTTGGTTTTTGGGATCCCAGCGATGGTTTTTATCTCTGAAAGAATAAATCCTCTCTTTAGCTCGTGATTTTTCTTCATCACGTCTTGCACCACCAAATACAGCATCAAATTTATACATATCCAATGCTTGTCTAAGCGCCTCAGTTTTCATAATGTCAGTGTGCATTGCTGAACCATGTTCAAACGGGGAAATATTAAGCTCTTTTCCCTTTGGATTGGTATGCACAAATAACTCCATTCCCACTTCTTTGGCTCTTCGATCTCTGAACTCAATCATCTCAGAGAATTTCCAAGTGGTATCAACATGAACTAATGGAAATGGTGGAGGTGCAGGATAAAATGCTTTTTGAGCAAGATGAAGCATTACAGAAGAATCTTTACCAATACTGTATAGCATACCTGGATTCTCAAACTCTGAAACCACTTCACGAATGATGTGGATGGATTCAGCCTCGAGCCTCTTCAAATGCGTCAACCTTGTTTCTAACATAATTCTTCCTTCAACTATTTGTATCCATATTGCTCTAATAAATCAGAGAGTGTGTGTTCTATCAGATCAAGCTGTGTGGCTGTTAAGTCTTTTTCGAAGGATCTACTTCTTGACTTACTTATTTTTTGCTTTGAAAATTGCTTATCAAATTGACTTGACCATTCCAAGTCACAAAACTCAATCATTTTTTTAAATTCATCTTCAGGGTTTTCAAGAATATCTTCGTAACGTAGCTTTAAATATTTTTCACTTGAAATTTTAGTCTCGGCTCGATGAAAAGCTTCCATCAGGATTTTCCATGAAATACCCGCGAGATGAGCATAGTCTTGCCCTGCCGCTTTCCATACCTCTTCTAGTTCTTCCGGCAATCTTCCCCACAACCAATTTTCTGAACCTCTATAGCCGCCCCACCAATCCATCTGAAGCCAAGAATTTGCCACTGCTCTACCATCTCTGACAATATTAATAAACTTTGCGTCAGGAAATATTTCCTGAAAAAACTCAATACGAGGCCAGCCAGTATACTTATGCGAAAAAACTTGCTTATTTTGAACATCATTCCTCACTTTAAAAAAGTTCTGAAATCGCTTTTCAATCCACGGTGTCACGTCACTCTCTAACAAGTCTCTATGCGAATTCGCATAAATCATTGAAACTTCTCTACTAATTAGTTTATATGCTTCCGAAGGAGCAAATCTCACCCCTCCTTTTCGAGTAAAATTTCCTAAAAAAGTCCTGTATAAATAATTGTTCCACCTACCATGCCTATTTATAAATCTTATGTTGTCTTCAATATTTGAAATGAAGCCCATCTCTTCATGTTTTGCCAGCACTTCATGGACGAAAGAAGAACCACAACGCCCTGTCCCTATAATAAAAACCAAATTACGCATCTAACTTAACTCTATATTGCATTAATCACACTTTCAATCTCTTTGATTTTGCTCCAGACAAGCTCTTCATTTCCAACTGATTCAACATTCAATCTCAATAAAGGTTCGGTATTCGAAGCACGCAGATTCATTCGCCATTTGTCAAATTCAAGACTAATTCCATCAGTTCTGTCAATTTCAGGCTTTTCCCCACAAAAATGTCGAAGAACTTTATCTATAACTAATGAAACATCATTTACTTTGTAGTTGATTTCACCACTACACGGATAGGTTTTCATCCGCTCACCCACCAACTCTGACAAAGGCTTTCCAGTTTTTGAAATTAATTGAGCGATCAATAACCAGGGAATCATTCCAGAATCACAATAGGCAAAATCTCTAAAATAATGATGTGCAGACATTTCCCCACCATAAATGGCATCTTCTTGACGCATTCTTTGTTTAATGAAGGCATGACCTGTTTTTGATTGGATCGGGATACCACCTGCGGCGACAACCTGGTCAATGGTGTTCCAGGTCAACCTTGGATCATGAATGATCTTTTCACCGGGGTGTTTTTCTAATAGTGACTCTGCAATAAGCCCAACAAGATAATAACCTTCAATAAAGTCACCCTTCTCATCAAATAGAAAGCAACGATCAAAGTCACCATCCCATGCCACACCAAAATCCGCATTATACTCACGAACAGCTTTAGAAGTAGCTGATCTATTTTCTGGCAACAGAGGATTAGGAACCCCATTTGGAAAATTCCCATCAGGCGTTTCATTGATAAAAATAGAATCGAAAGGCAATCTTTCTATCAATTTTTGGGCAGTTGGACCTGCAGCTCCATTACCAGCATCAAAGACTATCTTTAATGGAACCAAAGCGGTTTCATCAACATATGAAATCAAGTGGTCGATAAAACGATTTTTATCATACACAGCATTAATATTTCCGGAGTGATCGATTTTACCCAAATTACCAGCAAGAACTCTCTGCTGGATATCATTTAATCCGGTTTCACCTGATATCGGCTTAGAATCCTTAGCGACAAGCTTCATGCCATTGTACCCTTTAGGGTTATGGCTAGCGGTTATCATAATTCCGCCATCTGCACGTCGATCAAAGGTTGCAAAATATACTTCTTCAGTACCACACAATCCCAGGTCTACTACTTCAACACCAGTATCAGACAAACCTTGTTTTAAGGCATCAGATAAACTTTCGCTTTCCAAACGAATATCACGGCCAACCACAACATTTTTAGCTGAGAGTTCAATTGCAAAAGCACGACCAATCTTATAGGCCAGTTCAGTATTTAAATCTTCTGGTACTTTGCCTCGAATATCATAAGCTTTAAAGCATCTAAGTAATTCCATACACTACCGTCCGTATATATCTTCAATACGGATAATGTCATCCTCACCAGTATACTCTCCGACCTGAACTTCAATCATGACGAGATCAATTTTTCCTTCATTTTCAAGTCGGTGTACTTCGCCCATCTGTATGTATGTAGATTCGTTTGGGCGAACCAAATATCTTTCATCTCCAACAGTAACGGTTGCCGTCCCACTTACTACGACCCAATGCTCATTACGGTGAAAGTGTTTTTGTAGAGATAATTTTTTATCGGGTTTTACAATAATACGTTTGATTTTATATTGCGAAGTATCCAATAAAACTTCGTAAGTTCCCCATGGTCGATGAGCAACCCTATGAACTTCAGCCAATTCAGGATTAATGGTTTTTACTCTTTTAACGACTTCCTTAACTTTTTGAGAACTTCCTTTCTTGGAAATCAACAGAGCATCAGAGGTATCAATTACCAATAAATCTTCTACATCTATTAAAGCTATTTGACGATTTCTAGTTAACAGCAAGTTGTCTTTAGAATCTAACAAAATTGGATCTAAGGGCTCTTCATCCGCTCGACTCAAAATAGCATTTGATTGACCAGATTCTTTTACTTCTTCATAGAGTGAATCAAAACTTCCCAAATCAGACCAACCAATATCACATGGAACAACTTTAACCTTGTCAGATTTTTCCATAACAGCATAATCAATGCTATCCTCAGGAATCGCGGCCATAGCATCCATTTGCACTCTGATTTCTTTCTGATCATGAAGCTCTTCAGCAGAAAGAGCGATTTTACAAGCTTGATAAATTTCGGGAGCGTGTTGTTCAAGTTCAGATAAGAAAGCCCCTGCTTTGAAACAAAACATACCAGAGTTCCAAAAATAGTTATCAGCTTCCATATAGGACTTGGCAACGTCATAAGTAGGCTTTTCTTTAAAAGATAAAACATCATTTCCAGATGCCTCAATATAACCAAACCCTACCTCAGGATAACTCGGTTTGATGCCAAACGTTACCAAATTACCTTTTAATGCAAGCTGCTTAGCTTCCTCAACAGCCGCCTCATATGCAGATTGATCCTTAATAAGATGATCTGAAGTTGTGACAAATATCAAATCATCTTCTTCTACACACAAGCATGCCAATGCAATGGCGGGAGCAGTATTTCGTCCAATAGGCTCCAACAAAAATCTATTATTAGTTTTATGTATCTCTTCTAGCTGGTCAACCGCAAGAAAATACTGCTCTAAATTCGACACAACCAGAGTCTCAGATGACATTCGTTGATTTCGTCTAACTGTCTCTTGAAAAAGAGATCTTCCATCAAATAAACGTACAAACTGCTTAGGCAATAATGTTCTACTTAGAGGCCATAAACGTGAACCAACTCCACCACAAAGAATTAAATTAATCATGAAAAATCCTTAAATTCTAAACTCTACTTATCTAACAATCTATATACGTTCACAGTCCGATTGGCAATATCCGACCAATTGTATTTTGATAAAACTTCTCTTTGAATCTCAATTCTCTGATTTTCATTCGCAAGTTTTGATACATATTCCTTAATTAAATACTTCAGTTCCGTGACATTGCCTAATTCAAAAAAAGTGACTCCCTTTACCCGGACTTCTAGATTAGCAGAAATATTACTTGCAATAACAGGAAGCCCGTAACTCAAGGCTTCAAGCATTGCTATTGGCAGTCCTTCGTGGGAAGAAGGTAATACAAAAAAACCAGCATGAGTATAAATCTCTTTTAATGGCTGTCCGGTCAAAAAACCTGTTGTCAAAATGCATTTTGAATTTTTACTCACTTCAAAAACAGAGCTGCTATATTTATCTGGGTGATCAGAATTACCAACTAAAACCAGCTTCCAATCTTCCAAACCAGCCGATTCAAATGCTTTAATTAGATCAAAGTGTCTCTTTTCAGGCACTAATCGACTAACCATTAAAATATATCTATCTTTTTCTAAACCATATTGAGATAACACATCAGTTGATTTGATTGGCGGAGGAAGATTAACTCCATTAGGTATCAAAGTTGAATCAACGTTGTATTTTTTTTTAACGAGATCTTGTATAGTTTTGGAGATTACGATTACCTCACTTGAATACTTGGCTCCTAACCTCTCGCCAATCATCAATACAGATTTAGCAAATTTTCCCCATTTTTGACGATCATAGTCTGGACCATGATGCGTCATTACAACTTGCAACCCCAAGAGTCTAGCAAAAGGTACCATTAATGAAGGCCCAACAGCATGAATGTGTAAGATATCAGGACGCTTAAAAGCAGAATAGAGTACCCCAATAAAAGTATGTAGGATTGCTTCCAGCACCCTTGAGCGCGGAGACCATAATGTCCGGCATCTAACGCCCTTATATGTATTCTCTTCTAAATTTGGCTGGTAGCCTTTTCGAGACAATACAGTTACTTCATAATCCAAGTCGACTAGATAAGGGGCTAAATTTTCCACGTGAGTTTCAATTCCTCCTTGAACACCAGGAACCCCTCTTAGCCCTAAGATAAAAACTCGTTTATTTTTCATTTTCAGCATGTTCTAACATTGAGCTTAGTACTTTTTCACTCAATTTTTTCCAATCATAACTACCAGATACATCTTCTCGAGCATTTTCCCCAAGGCCTTTAATTGCCGTATCATCACTTAATAGTTCTAAAGTACTTGTAACCATTGCGTCAATATTATTGACCTCAACCTTAAAACCATTTCTTTTATTTTTAACCAGATTTTTATAGAACAAGAGATCCCATACTACAACGGGTAACTTCATTGACATCGCTTCTATGCAAGTTCCAGGAAGACCTTCATAATAAGAAGTTGATACATAAATTTTTGATGAATTGTAGTACGCAAGCATTTCACCAAATGGAACTTTTCCAGTTATCAACACATTATTAGAATACTTACCAAGCCTTTCTTTTACATACGCATCATCATCACCATAACCAACAATAAGGATTTTTATATCATCCTTTCTTTGAATAATCGATTCGCAAAAATCGACCATTGGCCTACTTCCTTTTCTTGTCTCAATCCGTCCCGAAAAGATCAAATCGTAACCCTTGTTTTCATCGGTTGGTGAAAATCTTGATAAATCAGCACCATTTGGAATAATATCGACTAAACCTTTGTAGTTGTAGCGACTTAATTCTTGCTTTCCCTGTTCTGTCAAAGTAATTACTTTATCTGTATAAGACAAAATATATTTTTCGATCATGCGCTTAAAAAATATTTCTGCCCCCCCCCACTGAGATTGATAATATTGCTGGGGATAGAACTTGCCAGACATTCCTAAATAAGTTGTATGTAGAGTTAGAACATAATGCATATTTCTAGGTAAAAACAAACCAGGGATCATTGGAGGAATGTGTAAATTAACAACTTTAATTCTTCCCTCCCCATTTAACTTCTTCAATGTTTTTCTTGCTTGAAAAGACCAATAAAAAAGTGAAAATCGACTTTTCCTAAATTCCAAATTAATGATCTCTACACTGTCACCATAAGACCTATCAACAGAGTCATCTTTATCACCAGTAATTACATAAACTTTAGGATGACCGTGTGGTAAATTCTTTAAGAAACTATCAACATACCTAGCAATTCCTTGAACACCATAAAATTCCGGATAGACAATAGCAATCATTCAAACTCCAAACCAAAGTTTTCCAAAAATTAAAATTAAGAATAGACCAAAAAATCTGTAATTTCATAACACTTACTCTTTCTATCTAATTCAAAAAAGCCTTATAAAGCATTATGTCTACTCAAAAAAAGAAGTACATAGTTCATACTACCTAACTTGATCGGTAAAGCCTTCTCGGAACAGCAACTTCAAATCTTCTTTACTCGCACTAGTAAATCCATACCACTCCCAAATTCCACTAACATATTTGGTTCTACCAACCCCTAAATCAGTATGGGATTGAAAATAATCCCATTTGCTATCTAATGCTTTCCAAGCATCAGCGCCAGCACCTAACAAAATATTATTTTCATGATAATGAGGAATCTCTTGATCTTTACTTGTAACTACACGTGCTTGCATTACAGTTAACACCCCATGAATTTTTCCTTCAGGTAATGGGCTACGACCCACGGCTGGCCAGAAGTGGTAAGTATGTTCATATTTAAAATGAACTGACACACCATCCGGCGCCCAATAATTAGCGTCTGCCTTCCATGCCTTATTATCTTTAAAATCAGCTCTAAATTCGGCTCCTGAAACGTATCCTTTTTGTAGTCTCATCCACTTTTTTTCTGGGCCATAACAAACAAAATACTGCATCTTTCTAATCTGTAATTTTAAATTTGGATTGTAACCTGTCTCTTCATTCCAAAGAGCACGCCCTGTAGCAATAGAAGCACCATACGGATCAATTTTTTCAGGAGGCTCAATTCTAGGCCCATTCTTCCAATCATAGTGATTTGGAACACCTGCCAAAACCCCCTGATGTTGTAAATGCATGTCATCACTCAGCTGCAACAATTTAGATTGATTTATCTCTACAAGCTGCACTTCTCCGGCTATAACAAAATATGGAATAAAAATGTAAGAAAAAATAATCAATCTCATTTCATTTCCCCTCTTGATTCATTAATCGATAAACAGTTGCCCCAGACGAAAAATAAAAAATCAGCATAGATGCATAACTATTTATAAGATTCTCACTAGAAAAATAAATAATAACAGCCAATAATGGCACAGCTTCCCAGCGCCGAAATGTCTTAAGGACTATCGTAAAAATTATAAGTAAAAAACCAAATAAACTAAAGACACCATTTTCAAGTAGGATTCTTAGATAATCATTATGAGGAATTAGGTGTGTTAATGTCATGCCTATAGTGGAACCAACACCATATCCAAATAACAACTCGTAATATTCACCATTTGCATAATAAACGAACAACTCCAACCAATGCTTAAGCCTAAATAGGAAAGACAAATCAGTTGAATTAAGCATTCTTACAACCTCTCCAAAGGAGACGTTATACAAATCTATCGTTCCATTGAGAACCAATTCAATAGTTCCAAAAACTGAGTAAAACCTCTTGAAAAGAACAAAATCCGGAAAATAGATTACAAGACCAGAAAGGACTGCAAAAAAGAACGTTAAAAGAAGCATTGTTCGTTTACTTGCAATCGAAATAATTAAAGCCGCAAGAACCGAAACCAAAACGCCTAAAGCACCAAACATAAATGCAACAATGATATAAATCCAAATATTCTGTAATGGCTTGGGGGACATAACATTATAGAGCGCCAATAATGCTACAGCATAAAGTGACGCCGTGTTTCGGTTAGGAAAAAAAGCGACCATTTGTCCAGAACCAAATTCTGTTTTCCCCATTGCAAGCTGAACTGCCCAAATTAAAATAGGTACAAAAATTAAAAGGAAGAAAAGAACCTGAACATACCGAAAATCAAAAAGATAGTCCTTCCTTAAATATTCAAAAAAAACTCCAAAGACAAGAAACATTGGAGCCATGAAAAACTTAATGAAGTCGACATAATCAGTATTTTGGTAATTGAAAAAAAAAGATCCAATTAATCCAAAATAATAGAAGAAAAGACCCAATATAAAGAAAACCGGGGTCGTTTTCACAAACTGGGAATCTCTTAACAAAAAAGCCCAATTCACGAACATAACAACAAAAACAGCTATTGCGAACAAATTAGCCAGGGCTTTTATCAAACCTGATTGTAGAACACTGGCTAAAGAAAAAAGCATCACATAACTAAATAATAGCTTAACAAATAACAAGAAAGGTTCATTAGTGCTATTCAAATAATTATTTTTTTGCATCACACGCATCCAGCAAATTTTTTATTCTATCTGTAGATTTAGACCAATCAAATTGCCCCCTAACTTTCTCTCTAGCACTACCAGAAATGCGATACCTTAAATCCTTTGATTCAATAAGATCACTAATAGCATTTTTAAATTGAGATGCGTTTTTGGATTCACATACAATGCCATCAACGTTTGGTTGGAAATCTGCAATACCATTAAATGCAGCCTCTCCACCAACAACAGGAACTCCCGCTGCCATTGCTTCAATCGTTTTGTTAATTAAGCCAAAACCTTTAAAGACCGGACACAAAGCAATTGCCGACTTTTCATATTCTTCATTCAAATCGTTTACAAAAACAATGTGATTAATAGAGTTATTTTTAAACAAGGCTTGTAATTCTTCAGAAGCTCCTTTACCGACAATAGTAAAAACCCAATGAGGATATTTTCTAGACAGATCTTTCCAAACTGATGTCACTAACCACGAAGCCACCTGTCCATATTCACCTGAAAGCTCAGCAATAAATAAAAGTTGTTTGATCTTTTTATTGCTATCAATTGGTAAATTAAAAAGGTCAGAATTAACCCCATTTGGTACTAACACTACCTTTTCCGCAATCTCTTTTGAAACTAGACTTTCCATATAGCGCAGATCAACTTCTGTCTGCAATAAAACATGATCAAAGGGTAGCAAATAGCTCTTCTCAATTTGACGAACGTTAAATACTCTTAACCAATCAAGCATCCCTTTTAACTTATGATAGAGTCCTTTTCCTGCACTTCGAGCCCGATTCTTAAATGTGGCGGTAACACAATCATTTGTAGCTGCTATTGCCAACTTGAAGCAACTCAAATTGAGTCCTTGTATTTTAGCTACCGAAGACATTGGCGATACAATTAGAAAATCTTCTGACCTTCGTCCAACTTCAAACCCTGCATAACCATGATAAATGATTTGTTTCTGCATCAATTCCAAAAATAATCTAGTTAACTTATTTACTTTTTTGACCGAAACAATCTCTATACGACCAAATAATTTTTCATTATCAATTAACTGCTCTTTATCAATTTGTTTTTCTACAGTACAAATCATTAATTTAACATCATATACTTCTTTTAAATCATTTAAATGATTGTAAGTAGGTAACGTAACTCCATTCCTTGGTGGGTAAGGAAATTGATCTGTGATGAATAACAGTGTTGATTTAGTTTTCATATTAAATTAACCAAATGTTTTTTGCGCCAAGGCTCTAACAATAGGTTTTCTTTCTTCTACCACTTCTTTGATTGAAGAAAGCTCTGAAAAAAATCTCAGCAACTCTGCCTCAAGGAAATCTGGATTTATAGCTTTATTAGGTGATACCTCAAGCCATTCAGGTAAGTTAAAATGCTTCATTAGCCCACCAAATTTACCTTGATACGTTAATACCATTACCGGTTTTCCTTGACCCAGCGCAGCAATAGCAAAATGCATCCTTCCTGAAATAACAGCATCAAATAACGAACAAATTCCTTTAATGTGTTGGGCACTTGGCGGTGAAGTAATCAGAAAATGCTCCAATCCTTTTTCCGATAACTTCTTTGATACATATGTTAAAGCAGATATATCACCTGCATGTGATCTATCATCATGAGGCATTAAAACCCAAGCAATTTTTTCTTTATTATTATAAGACTCAATAAAGCGTACAAATGAATCCCCTAATTGCTTAAGCTCTTCTTCGTTCTTAAATAAATGCTTATTAAAATTCAACGCAACCACCTTGGTTCCAGGTTCAAAGGTTGCAACCCATTGGGATATTTTCTTGAATAACGAAGAATCAGACTTTGGCTCCAACAAAAAAGCGGTATCTGCAACAAGATTAGCGCGAACATCAAATAACTTCAAAAAACGTTCATAAGAAACGGGATCACGTAAATTAATTTTTACAGATTTATCTATTTTTTTAAACGCCGCTTTTAATTCTTGACTAGGTTCTTTGTTCAGGCTAAACCCTAAAAAGATAACTTCAGCCCCCATTTTTGCGCAAATATCTGCAGCGACAACCATTTTTAAAGAAGAGAGAGGACTATAATATCCATCCATAATATCTGCCCCCATTAAAAATACTTGCCTTGGGACTCTTTTTCTTATCTCAAACATCATTTCCAAAGGCATAAAAGGCCCTTTCCATGCGCGAAGGAAACCAACATCAAAATCCTTTGCTTTTTCAATACATTCTTGATCAATACATGTAACTTTTACTTCATGCTCCGGATTATTTTTCTTTATCCTTTCAATTGCAGCGACAAGCATGGCCTCATCTCCACGAGATCCTGTCAAACATTTTTTATCAGCAGGAATCAAATAAGAGAAATCTGCTCTCTTCTTATTAAGAAGTGGTATCAATCCACGTACAACTACCCACGATAATTTAAGAAGAGTGACTTTAAGCTTTAACATTATGACTCCCAGACCGCATAATTAATTTGAATAATGCAAACTCATTTTTGAGTTTGCGATAACTGAACAATAATAAAAAACACAGGTATATCAATGAAAATGAAAACAAAAGGCACAAGATAGCAACAAAAGGATTAAATTGATTTAATATAAGTTCTGAAAAGAATTGAACTACTAAAACACTTAGGATAGACGCAATAACACTCGGTAGAAGGTTCTTCAAAATATCCCAAAAACCCGACTCAGTCATTATAGCCGCATAATAGAAAGTTAAAGGTGTAACAAGTAATTGCGATAAAACATACCACTTAATTAACTCTTCAATTGAGTTAAAATTTAAAAATAATAGAAACGTGATGGCACTCAAAAATTTTAGAACATTTAAAAAGAGTATTATCCCGCTTCGACCAGTTGAGTTAATCAATGCACCATTAAAATACTGAACAACTAACACTGCACCCAAAAGAGATAGAATCTCCATCAGAGAATCGACACCCGCCCAATCTTGATTTAAGAAAAGTTCACTCAGTGGCGTTGATAAAAACAACAATGATAAAAACATTGGGGTGGAAATACTGCTCGAAAAAAACAGTAGCCTTAAATAATTTTCTTTCAGTTTTTTCTTATCATCCTGAATATGTGAGAATGCGCTGAAAAATACTTTTACTAATGATGTTGCGAACAACTCAATCATTGTCAAATAAAGTTTAGAGGCGACGGTATACAACCCTAATCCGAAAATACCAAATTTGGTTAATACAATGAAATCAATGACTCTTGAAGATGAAAAATCGACTATTCGACTAAAAAAATTCATTGAACTATATTTGTATATCTCTTTAACATAATTAGAAGCAAATTCTAATGATGGTTTCCAACTTGACCTTAAAAATAAAAAGAACGCAATTAAAAAATTTAATATAACAAACTGGGAAATTAAACTAATTGCTCCGAAATCAAAATATGCTAATGAAAAAGATACCATTCCAGATAAAATCGTTGCCACTATAGTTGCAATCGAAATAGCTTTAAAATTCATTTGCCTTTGATAAAAGGCTTCAAAGTAAACTTTAAAAGCCAGAAAAAAAGGAACAAAACAGACAGCAGATAGATAAAAAGCATACTCTTCTATACTTAATAACAGAGCAATTTCGGTACTAAAGATGAATAATACGAATCCAATTAATAAAGCAGTTAATATAGAAAATAAAAACGGAAGGTTGAATGAACATTCGCTCAACTTCTTTTTTTGAACGATCGCATAAGGAACACCTGCCTCAACAAATATCTGAGACAAAATCAAAACCAATATTACAGCGGCAGCTGCACCAAATTGCTCTGGACTTAAAAACCAAGTGAATAAAAAAAACAGAATCAAAGAAAAGAACTTTACAAAAATACTTTGGGATAAAGACCATATCGCAGCAAATAATGTTCTTTTAGCTCCAAGCATTTGATTTTATTTACTAAGGACTTCTGAACCCAACAGCATCTTCGCATCTTTTTCAGAAATATTACTAAAGAGATCGCGAATAAATTGCTCCTGAATCATAAACTGTATATCTGAATCTTTACCTATGCTAGACACCCTAAATAGCAAACCATCAGGAATATATCCCGAAAGGCCATATTGCAATTCTACCAGTCTTCTATGAGTTGCATTCTTAATCAGAAAGTCACCATTTCTTATCCAATAAGTAACCGGCTCATGTCTAAAATTTTTATATTGAGTTTCTAATTTTTTGACAGGTATCGTAAGGCCATTAAAGTTAATATTTTTTCTTCGTTCAGAAACAATATCGAAACCTTGAGCAGGATAACAAGCTTCGGGGAAATGAACCGCTAAACCATTTGCCTGTTCACTTCCATAAGCAATCGATAACATGACTCGATTACCATCTTTATTAACATAAGTTCTTTCAAGCAAATCTGAATAAATTTGTTCCAGAACTTGCTCTTGTTTAGGAGTTGCTATCAACTCAATATGTCTTTCCCAAACACGCCAACCAGAGAATTCTTTCGGAATAATTTCTTCTAAAGTGACGTTACTATTTTGGTCATAAAGCATCTTGGTTGGCTTCAAAAAGTCCCCCAACCAAATACTAAGAATCAATAAGGTACTAATTAGAATTGCTTTCTTCATAATTTAGCCCTATAAGACTTATATTTTTTTTCAAAAAAGTGGATCAATGTATCAATAGCAATAATCAGAATCAATGCAGTTGTAAATAGAACAAAACCTGCAAAATCATGAATAAACCCTTGACCAACCTCATCACCATAATAATATGTAACTAACACTAAACTTATTACTCTAATTGTATTAGCTATAAATGAAATGGGGATAATTAGAATAGCTAGAGAAACATTCCTTGCAAAAGAGTCTCGCTTAACCAAATGAAGATAAAGCAACCCCATTGCTTCTAATGTGAATACTGTGTGCAATCCAGCACAGGCATCTGCAACTAACAGCTTATAATATCCAATTTGTAATATCACACCGTCACGAGCAATCGGATAATTAAGTGCATATAATATCGCTTCCGATACATTTGAAACTGCAATCTTCATTGGAAGGGTTAACGCATCAACAATGAAACTAGGGAGTGGAAGCATAAATATCAAAAAGAATAAAGGAAACCATAGTTTTTTTACGCCACGCCAACCGACCATTAATAGCAAAGCAGATGAGAGTACAAGAATCTGGGAAAATACCTCAAGAAACAATATACTCTGTGATCGGCCTAATAAATAAACCAAAATACTGAATAAGAAATATAACCAAGATAAATAGCCAACATCCTTTCTAATATCAAGTTCTAATATTTGATGCCTTTTTTGCCATATTAAGAAAAATGAAATTAACAGGATAAGCGGCCCGTGGCCTTGCTCATCAGTAGCCCAGATTGTTGACCATAATTCGAGATAAGTAGGTATAAAAAGAACAAAAAAGGCGAATAAAATGAGCAACCAAATCCATTGCCTTAAATCATTTTTGAAGGTCATAAAACATCTCAACTATAGTGGTTCATCACTATGCCAATCATAGAAGCACCGGCCAAATCAAACTCTTGATTTACTTCATTAATTTCATCAATCAGAGTCACATTCTTTCTTATTACCAATAAGCCACCTTTCACAGAATTAAGAATCGAGATCGCATCACAATGCTCTTTAAGGGCAGGAGTATCAAATAACACTATATCAAATTGGCCTTTCACTTCTGAAATGAGTTTTTTGAGGCCTCCACGGCCAATTAACTCCAGAGGATTTGGAGGAATCGCACCTGAAGTCATTATTGATAAACCACTGATTTGCTCAAAATTCTCAATACATGACAAATCAGCTCTATTTGCCAAGTAATCTGAGAACCCTTTAGTATTCTTTAATTTGAAATATTCGTGAATCTTTGGAGTACGCATATTAGCATCTACCAATAGAACTCTTTCTCCCAGCTGAGCAAAAGAAACTGCAAGATTTGCTGCCACCAATGTCGTACCCGCCTTTCCTCTAACAGAACTGATCGCCAACATTTGATTCTCTGACAACCATCTTATGGCAAGCTGACCACGCAAAGACCTAAAATACTCCGTTTCTCGGGTTTGAGTTGAATAAGCAGTAAAAACTTTTGGATCAACAACATTGCTTGAATTGTCAACCACACTAAAATCAAATTGCATAGACAATACTTCATCTATATCTGATTGAGTTACCAATTTCAATTTGATAGCAGCATCTCCAAAACGAAGACCAGATAACCTTTGTTCGCGTAAAACTCTATCAGCATCTTCAGGCCTTAATTTACCTGCCTGCAACAACAGCTCTCCAATACTTTTTTTCTTGATTAAACGCTGTTCCATAACAATTACCCTTTTCTAAACCATTTCTTTTTCTTTTGGAATCGTATCCTATCAATCTCGGCTATTACAGGAATACCAGTTAACATCTCTACATCAGATTTTGTTCTGGCTCTACGATTAAAGAACTCAAACATGAGAGATAAACCTATCGAAATAACAATGCCAAACAATATTGACAAAATTACATTTAAAACAACGATTGGTTTAGAGGGCTTAATGGGAGGCACTGCTTTATCCAATATAGATATATTTGCTTGATCTGATTGAGCTTCTAAAGAAGTTTTAATCATACGAGCCATAGCAGCCGAAAGAATCTCTTTAGCCACTTTGACTTCATTCATCAACTCCTCTTGTTTATCTTTGTCCTCATTTAAAACTAACAGCTTTTCTTTTTGATTTTCTACTTTATTTTTTAACTCATTTACACGCTTGTGTTCTCTTTTGACTGACTCTTCTAACTTAGCTTTGACAGCTTCTAATTCTTTTTTTAAACGTAACTTAACACTGACCAATTCTGCTGATGTTGATTTATAGTCTGGATGATTTTTACTTACCCGCTGCTTTATTTCAGCAAATCTAGATTCTAACTGTGCTAGCTGTACCTTCAATTGATTAATTAAAGGGTCGTCTAACAAATCAATATCTGAATCTTTGATATTCTTTTTATTAACTGCTGCGAGTTTTGTTTTTAAATCAAAAAGTTTTTCTTCAGACTGAATTAGAGCCGTAGTCAGCTGGCTTAAGCGCGCAGTTTCAACATCAAATCTAGTATCACTAAAAAGAATCCCTTTCTCTTTTTCATAGTTTGTCAATTTTTGTTGTGCATCTGACGCATTTAATTTAAGTTCATCAATTTGCTTTTTAAACCAATTCGAAGTCTTAAGTGCAGGGTTAACTTTTAACTCTAAATTTGTTTCTATATAAGCGCTTGCAAAAGCGTTCGCAACAAGTGCTGAAAATTCAGGATTCTGAGATGAATAACTAATGGTAATAACATTACTATCTTTAGAGGGCTGCACTTCTAAATCTTTTAATAAAATAGAAGCCAACCAATACCTTATATCTCCTGCACCACCAAATTCTTCTAAAAAGATTTCAACAAACGTGGGATTGCTGTCAAGTTTCAACTTACCCACCACTTTCAACGCGACATTTTCACTTTGAATGATTTCTAACTGGGTACCCATGTATCCAGGCATCATATTGGGAGAAAGGGTCACACTAGCCAATGGATCCATTTCTTTATAATCCAATATAACAGTTGTGGAAGACTCATATTCTTTTGGCAAAAGAAGAGTTACAACCACCCCCAAACTAACAATTGTGGTAAAAACAAAAAATATTAGCCTTAATCTTGCTTTCAATACATATAAAAATTGTTCTAAAGTCATGAAATAAACCTAAAATATACTCTCTCTAACATAAACGACATCATTCTCTTTGACTTCTGCCGCTGTATCGACATCAAGCTCCTGCAAATTACCCAAGCTATCTTTTCTTTTTATTACCAGCCCACTTTCAGACCCTCTGGTCGAAACACCACCACCCAATGAAAGGGCTTGTGCAACAGACATTTTATCTCTTAACGAATAAGCCCCAGGCCTATTGACTTCTCCATAAATATAGAAGAGTGGTTGCTTTGGAACATAAAGAATATCTCCGGCTCTTAAATTCAATTCCTCAGAAGCCAAAACAGATAAATCACCTTTTTCTAAAAGGGCATCCAAATCTAGTTCAAACCGCTCTGGAACAGTTGTTGCTTTCTTTATAACAATTACTTTATCAGAAGCTTCTGGAGTTTTTCCTCCTGCCAACGAAACAAAATCTATGATGTTTTTAGCACTCGCATCAACACTATACTTTCCTGGCATTCTCACATAACCAAGAACAGATACTTGCTGGCTTTTAGAATCAATAACAATAACATTCACTTGTGCTTTTCTTAAAAACCCCCCTCCAATTAATTTTGAAGAGATTTTATTTTCAGCATTTCTTGGACTCAAACCTGAAATATCAACTTCACCAATAAGAGGAAAACTAATTGTACCATTACTTGAAACCCGAGTTTCAGTTGTTAGGTCAGGATTGTTATATACAGATATTTTCAGAACATCACCCGCGTTTATTGGTATTTCATCTCCATATGCAGGAAATACCCAAAGCAAGGTAAACACTATCAAAATACTTCTAATCATTTCTCACACCCTTTCTAAACTAACTACCACTGCGCTTTAACGGTGGCAAAAAACATATTTGAATCAAAATTACGACTTACGCCTGTTGATTCTCTTTGACTAAAGTTATAACCGAATTGAAAATCGAAATTATATGTCGGCTGATAAACCCAGGTAACTGAAGCGGTCTTATATACGTCATCAAAACTTGAATTTGCATTGATAAAACCAGGGTCACCTTCAAGAAATCTCCTCTCATGCTCAACAAATATATTAAAGCTATTTTTCGCTGTAAGAATCCAACTTGTTTGCAAGCTTACACCCTGTTGGCGTTGATAAGTAGCTGTTACAGTTTCAGAGGGATTTAATTCATGCCACCCCTTCAATTCAAACTGAAGCTTCCCCGTCGGCATATACACGTAGCTTAAATTAGCACTCCAATCAGAATAATTTCTTTGATCCAAATGTTCATTCTCAAGGTTTTCCCAACCCACACCGCCTTTTAAACGGCTTTTTCCTGTCAACTTCCAGTCCATTGTTAACAAAAGTTGCCTGAGATCATAAATATTATCAACAAAACTAGAATCATTAAATTTTCGGGCAGGATATGTAGTACGTTTGTCTCGATACTTGATACCTAAAATGTTATTTTGCTTACTAATGTACTCTAAAGACAAGTTCCCACCAAAGTCGTCTCGATCACTAGCTTCTCGTCCAGCTTCTCTCGAATAATCTGACTCGTAACCACTCACCCCGCCACCAACTCTCCAACGAGGGTGTAACAACCATTTACCACTCAGGTAATAATTTTGTGTTATATGATCCGTACCAGTTAGGGCTAATGTTCGATTATGACGAAAACTTGCCAAACCCTTCTCATAGTTATAGCCAACAATTCCACTTAGATGACTTCCCATTTGCCACAACCAGTCAGCGTTATATTTTTCGACATCATTATTCAAGTAATCATTGTTATCAAATCTGTTGCGATTAATTTCTGCATTTAACCTGAATTTTTGACGAGATATATCCCAGTCCACATCCAAGCCTGCAGCAACTACAGTCATGGTATCAGAGACTTTACCCTTACCACCGAGATCCTCGATAGCGTCATCATTATCCATATCTACTTTAGAAAAGTTGTCGTCATACATTACGGTTGCCGAAATATATGGCCGAAATGTATCACCAGGCTTTGATTCAGCCAGGCTCAAAAAACCCA
>CAYUHO010000004.1:0-21788 GCA_964444445.1 uncultured Piscirickettsiaceae bacterium
TGGAAGGCTTTAGAAAATGAATAGGCTTGTTTTTTTTGCGGCGAGTAAAGATCAACGAAAGTATTTCACTAGACTAGAGGAAGCAATGCCTAATAACTTAACCGTTTGGTGGTATAAAAAATGGAACCTGCCTAGTTTTTGTTTAAATCTTCCTTTTAATCAGATTAAACAACAAATTGATTTACTCCAAAAACGAAAACAGAATAGCGCGTCTGGACAAAAAAAAGTAAAACCCTATTGGCGATTTTTTCGAGCGATTAAGTGGTTAGAATCAATTTGGCTTTTTTATCGGTATTTAGGTTTTTTAAAAACAGTTTCAGCTGAGTACGTTGGTATTTGGAATGGAAAAAAATACCGTCAAGCAATTTTGGTTATTGCAGCGGAGTTTGTAAATAAAAAACGTGTCTTTTTTGAGAGAGGACCTTTACCTGGCTATTCCTGTTTAGATCCAAGAGGGGTTAACTTTAATAGTTCCCTGCCTAGAAAAGCGGATTTTTATATGGGATACAGCTGTCCTGAACAAAATGTGATGGGTTTAAATTCCGGTACTTATATAAACTCTTTACCGAATAATTACATTTTTGTACCATTTCAAGTTGTTGAAGATAGTAATGTGTACCTACATTCTCCATGGATAAAACATATGCGTGATTTTTATCAACAAATAGAGAAATTATCAATCAACAACCCACAGTTAAAATTTATTATTAAGGAGCACCCAGCCTGCCCAGAATCTTATGAAGATTTAAGGGAAAAAGCAAAGCAAACCAATGGAAAAATTCAGTTTATTGATGAGATAGATTCAACTCAATTAGTAAGTAATGCGGATGCCGTATTAACAATTAACTCGACTGTTGGAATGGAAGCCATTATGGCGAGAAAGAAATTAATCGTTGTTGGTGAAGCGCTCTATAACCTAAAAGGGTTGGTTAAGATAGCAACTAATGAATCTGAACTGATGGAGATTGTTAAGCAGTTAGACAATTGGAAAGTTGATACAAAATTGATAAATCAATATTTGTGTTTTATTAAAAATGAATATGCTGTGCCGGGTGATGCTATCTATTCGTTTTCTGATGAACACTTGCAAGTAATGCTTAAAAAGCTTGAATTGATTTTACAGGGTAAAGCTGATTTGGCGATGGGTATTCAAGGAACATAATGTCTAATACTGTCCTATATTTACCCTCTACACCGCTTAATATATTAGTGAGCTGTGCCCATGCTTTAGAATCCACAGAAAATTCGACTAGCGAATTATGGTTGATTGACCAGAAAAATTGTGAAGATAATTTGTATGTTAATGCTTTAAAAAGCTGGAAAAATTCACCCTTTACTCGTGTTCATGTACTCTGTGGTATTCAAAAAGGTGCCGCTAAGTTAACTGAGCGAAAGCAAAACTTCAAATGGTTGGAAAAGGAACTAGAGCGTTTGTCTCCGAATTTAATTTTAACCGGAAGTGATCGGCGGATAGAATTTCAATTTGCAATGCACATGATGAGTTTAAACTCACCGGTTAATACAATAGGGGGTTATCTGGATGATGGTTTGTACAGTTATTCGGGTCGTCCCAGAAAATGGTATAAAGACGTTGTTAGCAGTTTGTTAAAAAAAATAACTTATGGATTTTGGTGGGAAGAACCTTCAACAGTAGGCGCTTCATCATTGATTAAGCAAGTTTATCTTTTTCAACCGAATTTAGCTTTAGATGAGCTTAAAAAAAATCGACAAGTTTATAAATTGAGTAAAGCTTTATTTTTAAATAAGTCGTTGAATGAATTAAGTCAGCAAATTCTTTCTAGTTTTTCTGAACAGATAGAATCTTATCAGGATTTAGAGCTTCTTATTTTTGTTCCGCACCCGAACAATGTTGCCAAAATGTCTGGCTACCTACCTAGGTTAAAAGAGCTTATTACGAAGTTTAAGCATAAAAATATTGCCGTAAAGTATCACCCAAGAGTTGGTTTTAATGATCCGCTTGAATTAGCAAACCTGGGGGTGAAAAAGATAATTCCTGCTACGCTTGCATCGGAATTTATTCTTCCGGTTTTACCAAAGAACTGTATGGTTATTGGTGATGTTGGCACCGCGCTATTGACCTGTCGCTGGCTGAGGTCAGATTTAACAGTAAAGGCACTTTTGTCAAAAGATGACCCATTTCAAATGGGGTTTATTTCAATGATGGATAGTATGGGAGTTGCAATAGTTTCATCAATTGATGAACTATCAAATGAAAAATGAAAGGCTTATTATATTTTTCTAGATTATTAAAAAATAAAACAAATTCAAATAGACTAGTGATGACTATCCTTTGTCGTAACGAGGTCGATATTATTGAACACAATATTCGCGTGCATAGCTTGCTTGGAGTTGATGCATTTGCTGTGATGGATAATGGTTCAACGGATGGAACAAGAGAGAAATTAGCTGAATTATCGAGCGAGTTTGAGATAAAAATAATTGACCAAACAGGAGTTTATAATCAGCGTAAATGGATGAGAGAACTAGTTTATTTTGCTAGAGATAAACTTGATGCAAGTTGGGTTATTAGCAATGATGCAGATGAGTTTTGGCTACCTGATGACAAGCGTTCAATTAAAGACTTATTAAAGCATTCTGATAGTGTTGTGACGGTTAAACGTAGCAATATGTTATTAACAGAAAACGCACTTAGAGAGGGTTATCATTTTTCTGATGCACAATATCGTGTTAAATATCCAATTTGTTATGATAAAAATGCAGAGTTAAATGAAGAAAATGTATCCATGTTTTTCCCAAATATTAGCCCAAAGGTAATAGTTAATCCCTATGGTTTTATTAAAATCAGTGGAGGAAATCACCGCGCTAAGCATTTGGCAAGTATCTTTACAAAGCGAACGGAAACAAGTCTGCGAGTTTATCATTATCCGATTAGGAGTTATGAACAATTTGAAGCAAACATAAAGCATCGTGTTGAACTACTGCAAAACAATGCTCGTATGGGGAACCATTATCGACGATGGACTGATTTGTATCAAAAAGGAGAACTAAAGAGGGAGTTTGACGGATTTATTATTAAGGATGGTCAAATTGATACTTTTACAAAATATGGTTTAATTACTCGGGATACGTTGCCGAGTGATATAATGCAACAAGTTAAAAACATGGGACAAATATGAAAATAGCAGTGGTAGGGACTGGGTATGTTGGTTTATCAATTGCCATGTTATTAGCTCAGAAAAATGAAGTGATTGCTCTTGATATCGATGCGGAAAAAATTGGCTTATTGCAACAAGGTAAATCGCCAATTGTTGATGAGGAAATATCGCAATTTTTGACCGATGATGACTTGTTTTTTTCAGCAACTTTGGATAAAAATCTAGCCTATAAAAATGCTAACTTTATTGTGGTCGCGACCCCGACCGATTACGATGAACAAACGAATACCTTTAATACGTCAAGTATTGAATTTGTGGTGAAAGATATTGCAAATTTAAACCCTAAAGCAACTATTATCATTAAATCAACCGTGCCTGTTGGCTACACCAAACAATTGTCTCAACAGTTTCCTAATTTAGCGATAATCTTTTCACCAGAGTTCTTAAGAGAGGGCAAGGCTTTATATGACAATTTATATCCCTCTAGGATTGTTGTTGGTGAAAAATCAAATGATGCTAAAATTTTTGCAACCCTTTTACAAAAGGGGGCAAAGTCAGCAGATGAAGAAATTGAAATTTTATTCACAGATTCAACAGAAGCTGAAGCAATTAAATTATTTTCTAATACTTACCTAGCTATGAGAGTATCTTATTTCAACGAGCTAGATAGTTATTGCGAAAGTCATGGTCTGAGTTCTAAGCAAGTTATTCAGGGAGTCGGTTTAGATCCAAGAATTGGAAGTCATTATAATAATCCATCATTCGGCTACGGTGGCTATTGTTTGCCAAAAGATACCAAACAGTTATTAGCAAATTATCAAGATGTACCTAATAATATTATTCGTGCGATTGTGGATGCAAACACGACTCGAAAAGATTTTATTTCTGAACAAATTCTGAAGAAGAATCCTCAAACGGTCGGTATTTATCGGTTGGTGATGAAGCAGGGGTCGGATAATTTTAGGACCTCTGCAATCCAAGGTATCATGAAACGTATTAAGGCGAAGGGTGTCAACGTTGTCATCTTTGAGCCAACACTTGATGATACGGTGTTTTTTCATTCTAAAGTCGTCGATGATTTGGACGATTTTAAGCAACAGTCAGATGTGATTATTGCAAACAGAATGGTTGCGGAACTTGATGACGTTGTTGATAAAGTTTATACCAGAGATTTATTCGGGCATGACTGAATAATGAGAGAGTTAAAATCTGTCTTTATTGTTTCTTCTCCACGACACTTTGTTCTGTCTTGTGCAATTGCAGAAAGTTCTAATCATTTTTCCTCTCCAATTCTTATTATTTCAGATGATTTTAATGGATCTCCGAATTTTTATAAAATCATTAAAGAGTTCATCAAAAAGGGAACTTCACCTTTTAGTGATGTCGTTATTTTGACTAAAAAATATGCCATTAAAGAAGAAGTCAATTTATTTAAACGTTTTTTTTTGAAAAAAACAAAAGAATACAGACAGTTAAGGGTTTATAGGCAACTTTCGAAGAGGTATGAAATAAAGGATTTAATTGCCTCAGAGGTTAATAGTCTTACAACACAGTATTTTTTATCCAAAATAAAAAAAGAAAATCCTGTCAATTGTCACTATTTAGAAGATGGCTTATTTAGTTATATTGAACGCCCAATAAAGCAAGTTTCAACCCTTGATGTTTTTTTTAATCGAATTAAATATGGTTTTAACTATCAAGTGCCTGTTGCGGTCGGTTCACCTGCTTGGGTTTCCTTTGCTTGGTTATTAAACCCTTCTTTTGCGATTGCGACAATTAAGCAAAAAAAGGTATTTCAAATTAAACGAAGCTGGTTTGAAACAGATTTTATGCAATCCTTATCAAAAGTATTTTTAAGCCATTTTCACGTTTTAGCAGAGGAAATACAAGGGTTAGATGTATTAATTATTCTTGATGTAAGAAGGGATATGAATCGATTGAACCCAAACTACGACAATGAGTTGGTAATGTTTCTTAAAAGGGCTTTGGTACGAGGAAAAAGAGTCGCAATTAAGGGGCACCCAAGAGACTCCCAAGAACTTTTGGAGTTAGATGGTGTTCTCGAGATATCAAGGGCGTTGCCAGCAGAATTTCTATTGCCATTTTTAAAAAAGGATATGTGTTTAACGGGTGATTTTTCAACGGTTTTTGTTGATTTGAAGAGTCTAAAGTCGCAAGTTAATATACAGGTTGTGCAAACAGATAAAAAGAATACTGTTTTTAGAGATTTTTTTAAAGCACAAGAAATTGATGTGGTAGAAAAATATGAAGAGATAGTTCTTAATTAAGATGAAGTTTTTTTATTTATTAATCCTGTTTTCTTTATTTGGTGGTGTTATTGCCAAAAATACCATTTGGTTTTCACATGAAATTTCTTTAGTTTTATTGACGATATTGACCGTTTGGTTCTATTTTTTTTCACGAGTTAGAACTCCTGATATCCAACTTACTTCGGATATAAAAAAATGGATATTTTTAGTTGTACTATTTGCTTTGCTAAACATCCTACCCGAACTAATTAGTTTTTTTCAAGGAGAACCTTATGAGGGAAAAAAGGTTGGGCTTGTTGAAAGGCATCTCCATGTTTTGTTTATCATCATGATTGTGTTTTTAGGATTTACTATGCGGGTTAACATATTGGATTTATGGAAGTTGTTAATTCTTTCTTCTGGTTTTGTTTTATATGTAATTCTGTTTGAGTTTTATTTTTTAGACTTTAACTTTAATCGGGTACTTTATTATAGGTTTGGCTCGGCATCAAGTGGTGTAATTGATTTTGGTATTTATGCGAATACTCTGTTTGTTATTTTACTTGGTTCTCTTTTTTGGTTTAAAAAATTAAGTAAGTGGTGGAAGATATTGCTTATCTTTTCTTTGTTAGTCGACTTTAGTGGTGCTATCCTATCACAATCCAGAACCGCTTGGATTGGTTGGCCCGAAGCCATTATTGGTTGGGGAAGTTTTTATTTTTATCGATTATATTCTTTAAGAAAATATAGACAAATAATGTTATTTTTAATGGGAATAACTTTGTTGGTTACCTTTTTGTTATTATCACCAGCAAAAAGTATTTTTGAAAAACGAGTAAATCTGATTTTTACAGATGTTTCTGCATACCAATCTGGGAACCCTAATACCAGTTTAGGTATGCGTTTTTTGATGTACGAAGCGGCACTCAATCAAATTAGTGAAACACCATATACTGGTATCGGCATTAATAATATGCAGGCCTTTATAACAAAAAGCACAAGGAACCTGGCTGAAGAAAAATATGAAATTTCAATTATTGATCGTGTTTATTCACAAGTTCACAATCAGTTTTTAACGTCTTTCTTAACGGGTGGTATTTTGGCCTTTATTAGTTTGATTTTATTATTTTCTTATTTGATTTTTTATTTTACGAAGAAAATAAGGCAAAGCCATCATGAAAAGCAGAAATTGGTTGCTGTTGCAGGTTTGATATTTACGATTACTTCTTTAATGACGTTTATGCCAGAATCACCATTGAATTTTAAAGCGCAATTTATATTTTTCTTTGTAGTGGCAAGTCTTTTATTGCTGGTTAATGAAGTTGAAGGGGAAAAAAATGACAATTGAACCGGACTATTTAATCACTGGTGCAGCAGGTTTTATCGGATTTTATGTGATAAAAGATTTACTGGAAAAGGGTAAGAGTGTCGTTGGTGTTGATAATCTGAATGACTATTACGATGTTAGTTTGAAAAAATCTCGCCTTAGTCAACTCAACGAGTTCGCAGTCGAAAATAATTGTACTAATCAGTTTAAATTTATTGAGTTAGATTTGGCAAATCGTTCAGCAACGGAAGAATTATTTACAAATCATGCTTTTGATAAGGTCATTCACCTAGCCGCTCAAGCAGGCGTACGTTACTCAATAGAAAATCCTCATGCTTATATTGATTCTAATGTTGTTGGTTTTATAAATGTATTGGAAGGTTGTCGAAAACAACAGGTACAACACCTTGTTTATGCGTCTTCCAGTTCTATTTATGGGATGAATACAAAAATTCCATTTTCAACTACCGATCGAGTTGACTATCCGATTTCCCTTTACGCAGCAACCAAAAAATCGAATGAATTAATGGCCTATGCCTATAGTCATTTATACGGAATCCCAACAACGGGCTTAAGGTTTTTTACCGTTTATGGCCCTTGGGGTCGACCAGATATGGCTTATTTTTCCTTTACAAGGAAGATATTAGCGGGTGAAGCGATTGACGTTTTTAATCATGGAAAAATGAAACGAGATTTTACCTACATAGATGATATTGTAGAGGGGGTGACTCGCGTAGTTGAAAAGATTCCAGCTTGTTTCCAAACGGATATTACCAACGCAGAAGCACCTTATAAAATCTACAATATTGGTAATAATCAGCCAATCACTCTGGAAAGGTTTATTTCAGCAATTGAAAAGGCGACAGGTAAACAGGCTGTTAAAAATTATTTACCGATGCAGGCAGGGGATGTTCCCGCTACTTATGCTGATGTAGATGATTTGATTGAGGATGTTAATTTTAAGCCTTCAACATCAATTGAAGAAGGAATTGAAAAGTTTGTGAGTTGGTATAAAAAAACTTATATTTCCAGCTAAAAATCACCAGGGGGGGTAAGAAAACTTTGCACTGTGTTTTTTAATAAGGCAATATTTTTTGGTTCTTTTTTGAGGTTGTCTAAACACCAAATTGGCTCAGGCCAAGCTTCATCCTTTTGACTTCTCATGACCAGGTGGATATGGTAATAGGGAAGTTTATTGCCTATTTTTGCAATATTGTAATGTTCTCCTAATCCTTGTTTTTTTAGATGTTCTCCCAGTTTAAATGCTTCTGAATAGAGCATTGCAATATAGTTTTCAGTTATTGTTTGGTTGGGTATAAATTGTAACCAAGGTATTTTTGTTTCTTCGCACATGATTGAAAAATTTTCATTTTGAAAAACGAGATGATTTTCATATTTCTGTTCTAGATTTTCTTTACTGTGGTTGCTAACGATGGTATCCATATTCCCTCCCATTGATCTGTTATAGAATAACAAAGTTTAAGTGAAAAGTAATAAAAATCTAGCTAATGTTTTTATATACATATGTTAATATATGTACATATAAGAAAGGAGGGTTGACTATGTTAGAGTTAGGAATCGCACAAGCACAAACGCAATTTACCAAGTTACTGAGTCAAACTGTGGTAATAGTTGATAAAAAAGCACGCCTTAAGAAAGCGGTCATATTACCTTATGATGAGTATAAAAAATTATTAAGCAACGCTATTTCAAATGACAATACTGAACATGGCGAGTTTAATCAATTTGTTGGAATATTAGATGATGAATTTGCAACAGATGATGAAAAATATAACAGGGTTGCACAATGAAAATATTTATTGATACTAATGTTTTTCTTGATTTAATCTTAAAAAGAGAAGGTTTTAAAGAGGCGGTAACT
The DNA here is from genome assembly GCA_964444445.1 of uncultured Piscirickettsiaceae bacterium. GTDB lineage: Bacteria > Pseudomonadota > Gammaproteobacteria > Thiomicrospirales > Thiomicrospiraceae > Hydrogenovibrio. The sequence continues at coordinate 8,596 of CAYUHO010000004.1, forward strand.
ATTTTAAATGGTTGTTCTAAGAACAATTATGAGGGTGTCGTTGCTGATATTACTTTGTTGAATATTGACTATATTGCATCGAAACAAACAAAGGATATAAGGACATTTTTAGGCGTAGTAAATAAAACTTGTAAAATTATTGGGGTAAATAATACTTTGTTTTCATTAGCCCTTGAACTCGATAATAAGGATTTAGAAGATAGTGTGCAATATGTTTGTGCTAAATCATACCATTGTGATTTTATCATTACAAACGATCAACGTTTTTATGAAGGAGAGATAAAAGTTATCTCTAGCAAAAAGTTTGTCAATGAATATGCTTAACAAAGTGAAACTATTTTTAGCCTCCAGCTCGCCAAGAAGAAAGGAATTAATGTCACAGCTAGAACTTGATCCTAAAGTTGTGATAGCACCTGTTGAAGAGGTTGCGCTACCGAATGAAAGCCCTAGTTCGTTTGTTATTCGTATGGCAGTTGAAAAGGCGATGGCGGGTTATGATAAGTTGTCAGGAGATGATATTTTTGTAATCGGTGCTGATACGGTTGTTGTCTTAGGCGGGCAGGTTTATGGTAAACCTAAAAACAAGTTTTCAGCCTTGAAAATGCTGAGTGCGTTAGCAGGTAAAACGCATACGGTTATTTCGGCAGTGGCTGTTATTAGCGCTGGAGTGGTTTATTTTGATAAGTGTTCAACTCAAGTAAGGTTTAGAAATCTCAAACCACAAGAAATAGAAGCTTATTGGCAAACCGGTGAACCTGAAGGAAAGGCTGGCTCTTATGCAATTCAAGGTGTCGGAGCTAGGTTTATTGAAGAGATAAACGGTAGTTACTCTGGTGTAATGGGTTTACCATTATATGAATTAGACCAATTATTAACGCAATCTGGATTTTATAAATGAACGAAGAAAAAATACTCATTAATGTAACGCCTTCTGAAACAAGGGTTGCTTGGGTAAAAGAAAGTGCTTTACAAGAGGTCTGGATCGAAAGGGAAAATAAAAAAGGGCTTGTCGGAAATATATATTATGGCAAGGTCGAAAGGGTCTTGCCAGGAATGCAAGCTGCGTTTGTCAATATTGGTTTGGAGAAGACAGGTTTTTTGCATGTTTCTGATATTTGTTCTAAAGAACTTGGGCAAGATGACTGTGAAGATATAACCAAGCTATTGCGCCCAGGGTTAGAAATAATGGTTCAGGTTGTTAAGAACCCAATTAGCTCCAAGGGTGCACGTTTGACAATGCTGATAACCATCCCATCAAATTTTTTGGTTTTTTTGCCGGCTGAAAAGATGATAGGCGTATCGCAAAAGATTAAAACCCAGTTTGAGCGAGATAGATTAAAAAATCTCGTCACGACAATTGTGAAAAAAGAAGCCTCTAATCAAAGTTCAAATCAAGGGTTTATTATCCGAACTTCTGCTGAAGGTGCGGATTTTCACGAACTTAGAGCAGATGTGATGTATCTTGAAAAACTTTGGGTATCGGTGCAAGAAAGAGCAAAACAATTAACCAAACCAGGTTTAGTGTTTGAAGGTCTTCCTCTGTTTTTACAAGTGTTAAGAGATAGCTCTGTTGAAAACTTAAAAGAAGTGCAGGTAGATTCAGTCGAAACCTATAAAAAGATGAAAGCGTTTTCTGAGTTATATGCAATGGAAATTACCAGTAAACTTATTCATTATGCTGGTGAGAAGCCGATATTTGATTTATACAGTGTTGAAACAGATATTCAACAAGCATTAGAGCGAAGGGTCAATTTAAAATCGGGCGGTTATTTAATCTTTGATCAAACAGAAGCGATGACAACAATTGATGTTAATACAGGCGCTTTTGTTGGACATAAAAATTTAGAAGAAACCACTTTTAAAACCAACTTAGAAGCAACTCAAACGATAGCAAAACAGTTGCGCTTGAGAAATCTTGGTGGAATTATTATTCTTGACCTGATTGATATGGAGGTTGAAGCACATAAAAATTCAGTGTATCTAGCTTTGCAAAAGGAAATGGCAAAAGATAGGGTTAAAACAACCTTAAGTCAAATATCTAATTTAGGCTTAATTGAAATGACTCGTCAAAGAACACGGGAGAGTTTAGAAAGGATTTTGTGTGAATCATGTCATGTTTGTCACTCACGTGGTACGGTCAAGACAGCGGAGACAGTTGCATTTGAAATTTTTAGAGAGATAACCCGAATGGTTAAACAATTTGAGGCCAATAAATATCGAGTGATTGCAGCAGAGTCGGTGGTCTCTTATATTCTTGATGAGGCCTCAATCCAAGTTGCAGAGCTAGAGACTTTTTTACGTAAAGACGTTAGTTTTCAAGCAGAAACAGGCTATTTACCTGAACAATTTGACGTTGTTATGTCGTAAGCATATGAGATTAGCCGTGAGTTTATTTCTTCATCGCCTGTATCAATTTTTTGTTGTTATCGGTGTTGTCTTCGTTTTGTATTTGCTCATAGTTAGAGCGGTAATCACTTGGGTGCAGCAATTTCCCGAGCACTTTTTTTCATTTGCAGAAGAAATAACCCATTCAATAATTGATGTTGGTTCAATTGAAATAGAACAGTCTTGGTTGGGTGTTGATATTAAACTAAACGCGCTTCATCTTGAAAATGAAACCACTCGGGCGGATGCAAAAGAGTTGAAATTTGATTTTAATATCTTTTCTCCCTGGATACCGAGTGTGCGATACGGCGAACAGCTGCAATTAGATGGCGTGACTGTTGATTTTAAAACCTTGCCATTTAAACAAGAAAAAGGGAGTTTCACCCGTAATCTATTGTTAAAAAATATTGCTCGGAAGAGCTGGTACTCTATAAAACTTGCAGATATTGTTGTAAATTCAGGATCAGAAAAAAAAGTACAGTTTAGAACCAAGATTTTTCAGTCCTATTTTGATGATAAACTAACCTTTGCTGGGCTGTCTGAATTGCTTGTTGAGGGAGACGAAAAAAGTGAATTTCAATATAAGGGACGGTTCTCTACCACCTTATGGAATACAGTTGAACAGGGGCAAGCCTCTTTTTCTATTGTACGCCCTGTCCTGCTGAGTAGCTTATATACGTTTTTACCAGAAGTAACTGCAAAAAAATTACCGAAAGGGAGTATTTCAGGTGAACTCAATTTAGAGGTGAGAAAAGGACAGTTATCAAATCTTAATTTGGCGACGAATTTACAAAATTTAACTTGGCGCAAACACAAAAAAATCGCTAAGCTACCGACCAATTTACCAAAAGACATTGGACTTAATTTAAGTTTAGTTACACCCAAAGCAAAATCTTCTTGGGTTTTTGAGTTTGAAAAAATTAGCTTAGATAATCATTTTGTTAAAACCATTTCGCCTATTTTTTTAGAGCTAAAAGAAAACCAACAGGTCAGTCTCTCTGCGGAAGAGTTTAATTTGTTAGCCATCAAGCCAATCTTTGAATCCCTCGTTAATAGTGTTGGTTACGAGGGAATGGGAAAGAACATTAAAGAACTTGTGCTAAAAGATTTAGAAGGTGTTTTTGATTTAAAAAGGGGTTATTTACAAACACTGTCTTTTGCCATTCCAAGTTTAGATCTACCACAAAATAAAATGATGCCAGGCATTAAATTTGAAAATTTATATTTTTCTAAGCAAGAAAAAGAGGTTGAAGTAGCGATAAATAAGGGATTTGAATTATATCTAGATTATATTTCAAAAAAACCAATGGTATTCTTAACCAAACAACCTTACCAGTTGATAACAGATACAAGTAAAAACAGTTGGCAGTTGTTAAAAACACAATTGAGCGTTGATAAAATTCCTGTTCAATTGGAGGCGATGGGTGATTTTAACGAGTACATTGATCTTAGACTGAATACTCAACCTAAAACTGTTGCAAAGGTGAAAGAGTATCTTCCCTACTCTTTAATGGGAAAAGAACTTGAAGCTTGGTTAAAGTCGGCTTTGGTGAAAGGCAATAACGTAAAAGGGTTTATGCATTTGCAAGGTAAAATACAGGATTTTCCTTTTGATAATGGCAAGGGAAAATTCTATGCCGAAGCCAGTCTTGATAATGCAAAACTAAAGTTTCAACCTGACTGGCCAGCAGTGGAAGACTTTTCTGCAAAGCTTATTTTTACCCCCTATAACTTATCGATTTATTCGAAACAAGCGAAGTTAAATAAAGTAAATGCCAAAAAAATTGTTGTAGATATTAATCAGTTAGCATCTGAAAACATAGCCGTTAACATTTCGGGTGTAGCAGGTGCGACAGCTGAAAATGCGGTTGAATTTTTACAAGCAACTCCCTTATTAAAGAATATTGAAATAGATCAGTTTGTTGCTAACAAGTCCCGTATTTCTGGTGATGTGGTTGTTGATCTTAAAAAAATATGGGTACCTGTGAATGGGTTTTTGAATGAGAAGGAATCTTTAACTGCTGAGGTTAATTTAAAAAATGTTGATTTAACATTGTATGATTCAATTTTGATTGAAAAAATTAATGGCCAGTTTTTGATTACAGAGGATTCAGTCAGGTCGAAAAGAAAAGTCAAAGCACTATTTCAAAACGGCGAGGCCTTTTTTGATGTAGGAACAGAAAGTGAAATTGTCAATATCAAGGGAAAGGGTGTTGCAAGCATGCAGAATCCGTATTTTACAGGCTCGCAGGATTGGTTAGCGACTTTAGAACTTCCTTTAAAAAAAGAAGCAGATATCACTTTCAATTCGGATTTTTCACTGAAAAACTCGGTTAGTTTACTTCCCGCTCCTTTTAGCGGTTTCGACAAACTTTCTTCTCCAAATTTTAGGCTTAGCTTTAAAGTAAAAGATAATAAAGAGCAGTTTGTTGCGCAACTCTCTAATCAATATTTAGCGGAAGTTAATTTTGCAAATGGGCTTGAAACTTTAGAGGGCTTTGAAATTATTGCAACAACTGATACGGGGAGCATGCCGCTAGAAATCAGCCAGAAAGCTAAAAATAGTTACTTAGTTCACGGTAAGCTAGGCGAACTTGATGTTGATGGTTGGATTAATCTGGCTTTAGCTTCAAATGTTAATCTGAGTGATTCAAATTTGTATGATGAAACTAAATGGTTGCCCTCGAGTTTAACGTTAGACAACATAACCTTGCTTGAGCAAGATTTACCGAATGTAAAGTTAAACCTGTATCAAATACGCAGAGAAGAAACCAGTGAAATCATTATGAGTGCAATGTCAGATGACATTTCATTGTTAGCGAGTCAGGGTAGTGATAATAAGTATACAGTGAATTTAAATAAATTAAATCTAGTTAAAATAAGTGACGTCGAAAAAACAGAATTTAGTTGTAGTCCTGTGCAGATTAAGACAAGTATTCCTACTATTGAGTTTAGGGGGAAAAACATTAAATTTGCTAACAAGCACATATCAAAATTAAATTTTAAAATTAAAGATGATGGTAAGGAAGTTATTGCAGATAAGATTGTTGCGGAGTTGGCAAATACAAAAGGTTTAATGACGGGTCGTTACGCCTATATAAAAGAAAATTCAATGAGCGAATTAACTGGCGATATAAAATCAAACAATATTGAAAATTTTCTGTCATTTTTAGGGGTTAAAAAAGGTTTGAAGGGGGAGAAACTCGATCTTTCTGCAAAAGTACATTGGCAGGGATTTATCAATTGTTTTTCGAAGATAAAATTAAAAGGAAAGCTTGACTATAAATTAAAAGCCGGTGTAATCAAAGATGCAGAGCCGGGTGTTGCTAGAGTATTAGGCTTATTAAGTTTGGAATCACTTGCAAGAAGGTTGAGTTTGGATGTAAGTGATGTGACTAAAGCAGGTTTAGCGTTCGACTCTATTGAAGGCTATGGTCGTTTTAACAAGGGTATATTTGGTTTAGAAGCTTTGACTTTAAAAGCGCCTTCTGCTGATGCAATGGTTTTTGGTGAGATTAATTTGGTGCAAGAGGATATGGATTTAACCGCTGAAATAACACCTGCCATTGGTAGTACCTTGCCTGTTATTGCGACGATTAGTGGTTTTGCAACCCCTTTAGCGGGGTTAGCAGCCTATGCTTTATTAAAGGTTATTCCAGGTATCAATGAAGATTTGATTACTTATAAGTATAAACTTAAAGGATCTTTTGATAAGCCAGAGCTGATTGATAAAGGCGTCAGTGTCGATTTATTAAATGCACCTGTTCATGAAGATAAAACAAGTATCATTGATTTAGAGTGATAACTTGAGGAGACACTGAACAACTAACTTATTTACTGTTTGGTCACAATTTTAAAAGGTACATGAATCTGTTCACCTTTTACTGGCTGGATAATAACGGTAATTAACCATTCCATTTTAGACGTGGTACAAAATGCAAACATGGTATTGCCTTCAAAATTATTTTCACTAGTTGGTGATAATTTAACTCGGTTAAAACCCATGTACATATTTACGCCAGCAATGTCTAGTTGCATACTTTGAATATCAATCCCAGCAGTTTCAACGTTAAAACTCAGCATTTGAGCGATAGGAACAGGATCATTCGGTTTAATTGAAATGGTGACCTGTTGTTGATTCACAGAAGTTGTACAGGGTTCAGTATGCAGTTTACAGTTTTCATTCGTTTCCCAAGCGTTTATTTGTTGTTGATCTGAGCAACTTACTAAAAATAGACTGGTTAACAGGAGAAGAAAGATTTTTGCTTTGTATTTCATAAGTTTTTTCTTTTATTTTTGGCAATTAGGGCAATAAAAACTTGCTCTTTGTGCTTGAATTATTTTAATGATGGGTTGTTTACAAATTAAGCAGGGTAAATCTTTTCTATCATAGACAGCAAGCTCTTGAACAAAATATCCCATCTCACCATCTGGTGACTGGAAATCTTTCAGTGTGGTACCGCCTTTGGCGATGGCTGCTGTCAGGATTTGTTTTATATTTTGGCAGAGCTTTGTTATTTCAGCAAGACTCAGCGTACTTGCTTGTCTCGTGGGTAAAATTTTTGCCGAAAACAAGGCTTCATTTGCATAGATATTACCAACACCGACCACGATTTTATTATCCATTATAAACGGCTTAATTGGGGTTTTTCGTTTGCGACACTTTTCAATTAAATAGTTGGCATTAAACTTATCAGTCAAGGGTTCGGGTGCGAGATGTTTTAGTAAACGGTGCTCTTCGATTGGCTGTTCAGTCCATAAAAAACAACCGAATCGTCTTGGATCATGATAGCGAAGTAACCAACCATTGTTGAAAACAAGGTCAATATGATCATGCTTTTTAATTGGGGTGCCGACGGGTAATACTTTCAATACGCCAGACATACCAAGGTGGATGATGATATGACCCTGTTCTGTTTTAAGCAATAAATACTTAGCTCGCCTAGAGATTGCTTGAATATTTAGTCCAGGTAAAAGATTGATTAAACGCTGTTCAACAGGCCAGCGAAGACTTCCGTTGCGAATGATAAGTTCGTTAATGGTTTGTTGGTCTGCTTTAGGAGATATTCCTCGCAGAGTCGTTTCAACTTCAGGTAGTTCTGGCATAGAGGGAATTATAAATCGTTAAGAACAAAAAACCGACTAATAAGTCGGTTTTTTTAAAGTATCAAAATAAAGGTTAATTTATTTGATTTTAGCTTCTTTGAACATTACGTGTTTACGTAGTACTGGATCGTACTTTTTAATTTCAAATTTTCCAGCCATGTTACGCTTGTTTTTATCAGTGGTATAAAAATAAGCACTTTCTGTTGATTGTAGTTTGATTTTTTCGCGCATAATTGAGTCCTCTTAAACCTTCTCACCACGTGCTCTAATATCTGTAAGCACTGACTCAATTCCATTTTTATCAATAACACGCATTCCAGCAGGGGTAAGCGATAATTTTACAAAACGGTTTTCGTTTTCAACCCAAAAACGGTGAGTTTGTAGGTTAGGTAAAAAACGACGACGAGTTCTTCGATGAGAGTGGGAAACATTGTTACCAACGACAGGTTTTTTACCTGTTACTTGACATACCTTAGCCATTTCTCTATTCCTCTCAAATTAATTAAAATATTTAGTTAATAAAAACTTCACAGAAATTTGTTATCACTAAAAATAAGAACGGGGATTATCCATAAAATTGATTCGTAATGCAAGTTAATTACGGTCTTTTTGTAAAAAAACCAAGTGATTTGATAAAAATTAGGTAAATGGCTAGGCTAGTAAACACTAAACACAGGGCAATATAGGCAAAAAGGTCGGGTGCTTTCATCATGGTGCTCATTAGTGAGTCCTGATAATAGAAAAACCATTGGTGGTTATCAGGAAAAACCCAAACATGAAATTGATAAAAAACTTCTTTTGCCCCAAAAATAAACAGCGGCAAACTGAGTAAACTAGCTCCAATAGCAATTGCAACACTTGCTTGTGTTTTGTTGTACTCTTTGGGCTTTTTTAAAAGCCTAAAAGAGAGAAACAACCAAATAAAAAAGAGCAATATTAAACATTGATTTAAAAAGTCAATTAAGTTCGCAACATCTTGTAGGTGCACGATTTCAGCCTGATGCAGTAGTTGATGAGTTTTGTTACCAACTTTATAACGAATCTCAGCCAAACCACTACCATGATTTTGGATAGATTCAACAATGCCGTGAAAAGCATCAATGTGTTGTTGCTCACTGGCAAGCTCAAAGTCTGCTTTGAATCTGTTTTGGGGAGCATACTGATAGATAAATTCTTTAATCCCGCCGTATTCGTACCAAATCGCATAGCCAAAATCTACCTTAGCCAGGGTATGCCAAGCGGCACCAAGGGAAAGTATTAAACTGAGCCAAATCCAGCTAAAAATCACCAGGGGGGGTAGGTAGGAAGTTAATTTTTGTTTGATTTTACGCATTAAAAACACAGCCCTTGTTTTGCAAAAGAAGTCCAACGGCCTTTGTCGCCAATAATAACATGGTCTAAACAACGAACTTCAATCAGCTCGAAAGCATTAATTAATGAATGTGTCAGCTCGATATCTGATGAACTGGGTGTTGGGTCACCTGACGGGTGATTGTGTGCCAAAATAACGGCAGCGGCATTCTGTTCTAATGTGGTTTTAATGATTTCTCGAACGTGTACATTTGCTTGATTGAGTGTGCCAGTAAAAAGTGCCTGAAAGTTAAGTAATTGATTTTGCTGGTCAAGTAATAAAAGCCCAAATGTTTCTCGTTGTTGATGACCAATTTGGGAAGACAAATACTGGGCAACTTGTTCTGGGCTTTCCATTGCATTCCCTTTTTTTAGCCCCGATTCAAAATGACGTTGTGAGATTTCTAAGACAGCTTTGAGTTGTACATACTTTGCTTGCCCCAAACCTTTTGCCTGGCAAAATTCCGATTCATCAGCATTGAGTAAAGTGTTAAGACTACCAAAGTGTGTCAGTAAGTCCTCGGCAAGTTCAACCGCACTTTTTCCCTTAACACCTACCCTTAAAAAAATAGCCAGTAATTCTGCATCGGATAAGCTTTTGGCACCAAACTTAATCAGTTTTTCTCTTGGGCGGTCATTTTCATGCCAGTCAGTAATTGCCATGGTTTTTATCAGTTTGTTAGAATAGCGCTAATAATAACAGAGGTTTGAGTTGTGTTTAAAATAAATATGTCTGTAAGAGATTATGAGTGCGATTTGCAAGGAATTGTAAATAATGCCGTCTATATGAATTACTTAGAACATGCTCGACATGAATTCATGTTGAGTAAAGGAATCGATTTTGTCGCGCTTTCAAAAAGTGGCATTGATTTAGTGGTCTTAAAATCTGAAACAGAGTATAAAAAATCGCTTAAACCCGCGAATAAGTTTGAAGTTTCGGTTGAGGTGATGATGCAAGGGCGAGTAAAAATACAGTTTATTCAGAAGATAATCTCAAAGAGTAACTTGATAGTTTCTTCGGTTGTAACAGGGGTGGCAACCAAAAATGGACGCCCGATAAAACCGCCAGAAGTTTTGCAGGATTTATTTAGATGAAGCTATTAATTTGTGTCACGGGTGGCATTGCAGCTTACAAAGCCTTGGAGCTTGTGCGTTTATTTGTTAAAGCAAAGCATGAAGTGCAAGTTGTGATGACGGAAGGGGCTAAGCAATTTATCCAACCCCTTTCTTTTCAGGCTTTATCAGGAAACCCCGTTCGTGACAGTCTATTCGATTCAGCGCAAGAAGCAGGAATGGGGCACATTGAATTAGCCCGTTGGGCAGATTTAATTATGATTGCACCAACAACAGCAGAAACCATTGCAAAATTAAGAATGGGGCGCGCAGATGATTTATTAACCACCCTGTGTTTGGCAACCACTAAACCGATTATGCTTGTGCCAGCAATGAATAGTTTCATGTGGAACAATGAAGCAACGGTTGAAAATATTAAAATACTAAAACAAAGAGGTATGCTTGTTTTAACGCCAGCATCTGGAGAGCAAGCTTGCGGTGAAGTGGGTGTGGGAAGAATGCCCGAACCCCAAGCTATTTTTGATAAGGCTGTCGACTTATTAACTCAAGAGACCGAGTTAAAAAACTACTGGCAAGGGAAAAAAGTTTTAATTACTGCTGGTCCAACCTTTGAAGAAATAGACCCAGTACGTTTTATTGGTAATAGAAGCTCAGGAAAAATGGGGTTTGCCATTGCAACACAGCTTGCAAAGCTAGGCGCAGAAGTCACTTTAATCTCAGGTGTTGTTAACTTAGATACGCCAGCTTTGGTGCAGCGAATTAATGTGCGCAGTGCCGAACAAATGTTTAATCAAGTGAAACAACATTTAGATGATAAGGATTACTTTATTGGTTCAGCTGCCGTGGCAGACTATCGGGTTGTTAATCCTAAAACCAGCAAAATTAAGAAAACAAATAAGCAAGAAAAACTAACCATTGAGTTAGAAAAAAATCCAGATATTATTACATGGGTTACACAAAACCAAATTAAGACAAAAGTTATCGGTTTTGCCGCAGAAACAGAAAATGTTTTAGACTATGCCAAACAAAAACTAGCCAACAAAAATTTAGAAATGGTTTGTGCCAATTTAGTTGCATCAGACAAAGGATTTGATAAAGATTATAATCAGCTCACCTTAATTTCAAAAACAGCCACAAAAGCATTAGAGATATCAAGTAAATCTAAGCAGGCGCTTGAGTTATTAGCATTTATCGCAAAGGAAAATATATGACAATACAGGTAGAGTATAAAATTTTAGACAAGCGTTTAGGCAATGAAATTGAAATGCCACACTACGGCACAAAAGGTTCAGCGGGTTTAGATTTAAGAGCCTGTATTGATGAAGAGCTTACCATTGAACCAGGTGAAACCGTTTTAATTCCAACAGGGATGGCAATTCATTTAGATGACCCTAGTTTGGCAGCCATGCTCTTACCTAGATCAGGCTTAGGGCATAAGCATGGAATCGTGCTTGGTAATTTGGTTGGGTTAATTGATTCGGATTACCAAGGTGCTCTAATGGTTTCATGTTGGAACAGAAGTGATACAGCTTACCGAGTTGAAATAGGTGAACGAATTGCACAAATGGTTATTGTGCCAGTCTTACAGCCCGTGTTTACCCAAGTTGAAGAGTTTGGTGATGCAACAGAAAGAGGCGAGGGTGGCTTTGGTCATACTGGAAAATCTTAAGGACACACTGAATGCTTTACAGCCTGTTTTTTAACTAAAAAACACCAGGGGGGGCGCCCCCACAATAAAAATTAAATTAACCGAGGAAATTACAATGCCATCATTTGATATCGTTTCAGAGCTAGATAAACATGAATTAACCAATGCAGTTGACCAAGCGAATAAAGAAGTGACCACTCGTTATGATTTTAAAGGTTCAGACTCTAGTTTTGAGCTGAAAGATTCCGTCATAACCATGAATACAGCTTCTGATTTTCAATTAAACCAAATGTATGATATTTTGGTACAAAAAGCCAATAGACGTGGTATTGATATTAAATGTATGGAAATGGGCGAACCAGATATTCAGTTAAAAACAGCCAAACAAAAAATTGAGATGAAAGAAGGCTTGGATGCACCACTCTCTAAGAAAGTGATTAAAGCGATTAAGGATTCTAAGATAAAAGTACAAGCTGCCAATCAAGGCGATTCCATTCGTGTTACGGGTAAAAAACGTGATGACTTACAAGCGGTGATGCAGTTGTTAAAAGGTATGGAAGACCTAGAGCTTCCGCTTCAATTTAATAACTTTAGAGATTAAAAGAAAAATTATGCGAGTCCAAGAATCCATGAACCTAAATAAAAAACAAGCTCAAAATATAGCCTCCGTATTAGCAGAATCTCTACCCTATATTCAACGTTTTGCGGGTAAAACAATTGTCGTAAAATACGGTGGAAATGCCATGACCGAGGAAATCTTAAAAAATGGTTTTGCACGTGACATTGTATTGATGAAATTGGTTGGAATGAATCCAGTGGTTGTTCACGGTGGTGGACCTCAAATTGGTAATTTATTGGATAGAGTGGGAAAAGAATCTGAATTTATCCAAGGGATGCGAGTGACAGATTCCGAAACCATGGATATTGTTGAAATGGTATTAGGCGGGTTTGTAAATAAAGAAATCGTTAATTTAATCCATCAACATGGTGGAAATGCGGTAGGTTTAACGGGTAAAGATGGTGAATTAATCCAAGCTAAAAAACTTGAAATGACTTCTTTTAATGAAGATTTAAATGCACCTGAAATTATTGATTTGGGGCATGTTGGTGAAGTGGTAAAAATTAACACCAAAGTGTTAGACATGCTGATAAAAGATGACTTTATTCCTGTGATTGCACCCGTTGGAGTTGACGAGCATGGTGCTTCTTATAATATCAATGCCGATTTTGTTGCAGGGAAAGTTGCTGAAGCACTTAACGCAGAAAAGTTAATGCTACTAACTAACATTCCAGGGTTACTCAATAAAGAAGGTGAACTCTTAACAGGATTAAATTCTGACAAGGTCGCTGAACTTATTAAGGATGGGACAATCTACGGTGGCATGCTTCCTAAAATTCAATGTGCGTTAGATGCCGTCGAGAACGGGGTTAAATCATCGCATATCATTGACGGGCGAGTTGAGCACGCAGTGATGTTGGAAGTTTTCACAGATGATGGGGTTGGAACACTTATTACATCTAGTTAGTTAGGCTCTGCTTGGTATTTAAATAATAAATGTAGGTATAAAAACCTACATGAATGTAATATGCCAAATTCCTATTTGAGGACTCGGAGAATTATAGGCTATGA
>CAYUHO010000005.1:0-20968 GCA_964444445.1 uncultured Piscirickettsiaceae bacterium
TAGATTTCTTATCTGAAATACCAAACGCAGCCATCTGATCTGGCAATTGACCAGGAGTCATAGTTTGTAAACGTCTTAGTGCAGCAATCATGTTTTCTTTTCCTGCTAAGTAAGCCCCACCGTTGTCCGCATGAAATTCTCTTTTACGTGAAAACCACATCGCAATCATACTGGCTAAAATTCCAAATAAGATTTGTGCAACAATATCAACAATGATAAAAACCATGCTGTGCCCAGAGTTTTCATTTTTCAAAACTACTCTATCAACCACCCAAGCAACAATTTTGGCAAAGAAGATAACGAAGGTATTTAATACACCTTGTAGTAATGCCATCGTTACCATGTCGCCATTAGCTACGTGGGCAATTTCATGTCCTAATACTGCTTCCACTTCATTTTGGCGCATGTTACGCATTAGACCAGTCGAAACCGCAACTAAAGATGAATTTTTAGTCATCCCAGTTGCAAAGGCATTTGGTTCAGGCGAATCATAAATCGCTACTTCAGGTGTTTTAATCCCTGCTTTAGCAGCTTGCTGGGTAACTGTATCAACTAACCATTGCTCATCTGCATTACGAGGTTGTTCAATTACCTTCGCACCAGTTGACATTTTAGCCATCCATTTGGACATTGCTAAAGAAACAAACGAACCTGCAAAACCAAAAATTGCAGCAAATGCAAATAGGTTACCTAGGTTTAAGCTTGTTCCTTCCATGTAGCTGCCTACACCTAACAAGTTCATTGTAATCATCGCAATTGCAATCACGGCGATGTTTGTTAATAAGAATAAACCTATTCTTTTCATGTTAACCTCCAAGTAAACAATATAAAAACTTTCTTAATGGGTAATATAAGGATTATTTATGACAATTCAAGTTTAAATTAATTAATTTTAAAAAAATCACCAAGGGGGGGATAAAACTCTACCCCCCTGGTGATTTTTTCTTTTTAAAAACTTGCTAGCTTAATTTTGACTTTAAAATTTCATTTATTTGAGCTGGGTTACCTTTTCCTTTGGTTGCCTTCATCGCTTGCCCAACAAAGAAACCAAACATTTTTTCTTGCCCGCCTTTATAGGCTTCTACTTGCGAAGGATTGTTAGCAATGACTTCATCAACAAGTTTTTCAATCTCACCTGCATCCGTGATTTGTTTTAAACCTTTTGATTCAATAATTTCTTCAGCTGTTCCTTCACCAAGCCACATGGCCTCAAAGACATCTTTTGCAATTTTACCTGAAATAGTATGGTCTAAGATTTTTAGCAACAAGCCTGCTAATGCTTTTGCGCTGACTGGTGAATTTTCAATTGCAACATTATTTTGGTTGAGTGATTTGGTTAAGTTACCCATCACCCAGTTAGCACTCAATTTTGCATCTTTGGTTAGGCTAACCATTTCTTCAAAATACTCAGCGGTTTGTCGAGAGCTGGTTAGTAGATTTGCATCATATTCGGATAAACCAAACTCTTTACAATAGCGTGCATTCTTTTCAGTTGCCAGCTCTGGCATGTCTTTTCTAACCGCTTCAATATCAGCTTGGGTTATGACAATCGGCAACAAATCTGGACAAGGGAAGTATCGGTAGTCATTCGCTTCTTCTTTTTCACGCATTGAACGGGTTTCGTTCTTTTCTGAATCATATAACCTGGTTTCTTGAACAACCGTTCCACCTGATTCAACAATTTCAATTTGGCGTTCAATTTCAATTTCAATTGCCTGTTCAATAAACTTAAACGAGTTAATATTTTTTAACTCCGCACGATTCCCAAAGGGAGTGCCTGGTTTATGGATTGAGACATTTGAATCAACACGAAATGAGCCCTCTTGCATGTTGCCATCACAAATTCCAAGATACTGAACTAATTCATGCATTTTTTTAGCATAGGCAACCGCTTCTTTTGCTGAACGCATATCAGGTTCAGAAACAATCTCAAGCAAGGGTGTTCCTGCTCTATTTAAATCCATTCCAGATTGCCCTGGCAAAACACCATGTACAGATTTACCAGCGTCTTCTTCTAAGTGTGCTCTCGTGACACCAATTTTTTTTGATACTCCACCAACCTCAATTTCAACAACCCCACCTTTATCAACAATCGGATAGGTGAACTGTGACGTTTGATATCCTTTTGGCGAATCTGGGTAAAAATAGTTTTTACGATCGAAGACAGAACGCATTCCTATCTCAGCTCTAATCGCTAATCCCAACTTAATTCCCATGGGAATAACGGCTTTATTCAATACAGGCAATTGTCCAGGCATACCTAGGTCAAGTAAATTGGCTTGGGTATTTGGCTCTGCACCATAAGCAATAGAGGAACCTGAAAATATTTTTGATTTTGTGGTTAGCTGTGCGTGTATTTCTAACCCAATTACTACTTCCCAAGTCATTATTTATATTCCTCAGGCATTTCTTTATGCCACTGTGTTGCTTGTTGATATTGATGTGCGACATTCAATAATTTTGCTTCGCTGTGATAGTTACCAATTATATGTAATCCAACTGGCAAGCCATCAACAAAACCGGCAGGTACTGACATAGCTGGCATTCCGGCTAAATTCACAGGAATAGTATATAAATCTGCTAAATACATACTGATTGGATCATCTGATTTTTCGCCAATTTTAAACGCTGGGCTTGGTGCGACTGGACCAACGATAACATCACAATTTTCAAAAGCATGACTAAAATCATCTCTTACAATACGACGTATTTTTTGTGCTTTTAAATAATAGGCATCATAGTAACCCGCTGACAAGGCATAGTTTCCAACCATAATACGGCGTTTCACTTCTGCTCCAAAACCTTCCGTTCTGGAACGAACATACATATCTTCTAAATCTTGCGGATTCTCACAACGATAGCCATAACGAACAGAATCAAAACGAGATAAATTTGAAGAAGCTTCTGAAGGTGCTAATACATAATATGCAGGCACGGCTAAGTCTTTATTTGGTAAGCTAACCTCAACGATTTCAGCGCCCTGTTCTTCTAATTCAGCAATTGCATTTCTAATTAATCCAGCAACACCTGTATCAAGCCCTTCACCAAAGTATTCTTTTGGAACACCTACTTTCAAGCCTTTAATAGGGTTATTTAACTCCGCAGAAAAATCCTGTTCTTCAATTTCTGAACTGGTCGAATCTCTTTCATCAAAGCCAGCCATTGCATTCAATAACCAAGCATTATCTTCGGCTGTTCTTGCCATTGGTCCACCTTGATCAAAACTGGAAGCATAAGCAATCATGCCGTATCGAGAAACCGTACCATAAGTTGGCTTAATTCCTGTAATTCCACAAAAAGAAGCAGGTTGACGAATTGAACCACCCGTATCCGTTCCAGTTGCTAAAGGGGCAAGACCAGCAGCAATGACAGCGGCAGCCCCGCCAGAGGACCCCCCTGGTACTTTTTTAACATTCCATGGATTTTTGACGGCTCCATAATAACTGCTCTCCGAAGAAGAACCCATTGCAAATTCATCCATATTGGTTTTACCCAAAATAGGCATGCCTTCCGCTTTTAATTTTTCGACCACATTTGCATCATAGGGTGCGACAAAATTACTGAGCATTTTTGAACCACAGGTTGTTTTTACGCCATCAATACAAAAAATATCTTTATGAGCAATCGGAATCCCTGTCAATAGCCCCCCCTTTCCTTCATCCAACATTTTGTCAGCTTCTTTGGCCATTTCAATAGCCAGCTCAGGGGTCACTGTAACAAAAGCATTCAAATCGATATCATACTTTTCAATTCTATCGAGATAGTGCTGGGTTAAATCAACGCTTTTTAAACTTCTGTCTTTAAGCTTTTCGCTCATTTCTTTAATGGATAGAGTATGCATTAGTCAATCACCTGAGGTACTAAATATAAATATTCTTCCGTTGCGGGTGCTATTTGTTGATACTTTTCACGGTGACTTGTTTCTGTCACCACATCTTCACGCAATCTTTGCGTTTGTTCTAACGGGTGTGACATAGGCTCGATCCCACTCGTATCAACAGACTGCATTTGTGCAAACAAATCCAAAACATTCGTTAATTTATCGGCGACATTCTCAACTTCCGATTCTGCTACTTTCAAGGCAGATAAATTAGCAATAACCTGTACTTCCTTCTTCCCTAAAGACACTCTTTTCTCCCAAAAAATATTTATCCATATAAAGTACCATATTTCATCTTTTCTAAAAAGAGAACTTGCAGAATTTATTTAACTTTTTATTTATTCTTTGTTATAGAATACGGTGATAATCTTCATTCTTCAAACATACAGGGACCGCACTAAATGTTTCGTAAAATAATTGGGCTATTCTCAAACGACCTTTCCATTGATCTTGGAACAGCAAACACTCTTATTTATGTTCGTGGCAAGGGTATGGTTTTAAATGAACCTTCTGTTGTTGCAATCAGAACAAACAACCAAGGTTCTCAGTCGCGTTCAATTGTCGCGGTTGGTGAGGCTGCAAAATTAATGCTCGGTAAGGAGAATCAAAACATCATCACAGTAAGACCCTTAAAAGATGGTGTAATTGCAGATTTTGAAGTCACTGAAAAAATGCTACAGTCTTTTATTCGTAAAGTGCATGAAGCAAAATTCTTCCAACCCAGCCCAAGAGTTTTAGTCTGCGTTCCCTGTGGTTCAACTCAAGTAGAAAGAAGAGCGATTAGAGAGTCCGCAGCAGGTGCAGGTGCACGAGAAGTTTACCTTATTGAAGAACCAATGGCTGCGGCAATTGGTGCGGGAATGCCTGTAAGTGAAGCAACTGGTTCAATGGTTGTTGATATCGGTGGAGGAACAACAGAGGTTGCAACCCTTTCACTCAATGGAATTGTCTGGTCAGACTCAGTTAAGGTAGGCGGAGATACATTTGATGATGCCATCATCAAATATGTTCGTCGTAATTACGGCATGATTATTGGTGAAGCCACTGCAGAAAAAATCAAAAAAGAAATTGGTACCGCCTACCATGACATTGAACCTGATACCTTAGAAGTTCATGGAAGTAATATTGCTGAAGCAGTTCCTAGAAAATTCACCCTAAACAGCAATGAAGTGCTTGAAGCACTAAAGGAACCTTTATCGGCAATCGTCAGTGCTGTAAGAACCGCTTTAGAACACACCCCTCCTGAACTTGGAGCTGATATTGCTGAACATGGGATTGTTTTAACGGGTGGTGGTGCCCTTCTTAGAAACCTCAATACCCTTTTATCAGAAGAAACAGGCGTCCCTGTCATTATCGCTGATGACCCACTAACCTGTGTTGCCAGAGGCGGTGGACGAGCCTTAGAATTAATGGATGAAAAAGGAATTGACGTTTTTTCGTTTGAATAACTAAAGGCAACTTACAATCAATACTACATTCGTATCTGCACAAAAAGAGGGGGCTCAGTTCATTCTCTCTTTTATATTTTGTATTGTCCTAATGGTAGTTGACCATTATAGCTCTCTGCTCTCTAGCTTTAGAGGCTTACTTGTTACCACAATTGAGCCTATTGAAAAATTAGCAGCCTTTCCTAAAGATTCCTACGACTATCTTCAACAAGATTTTAATTCAGTAGAATCCTTAAAAAAAACCAATCAAGATTTAAAAACAGAAAACTTTTTGCTAAAAGCTAAACAGCAACAATTTAACAATCTTAAATTTGAAGTCGCAAAACTAAATCAATTACTTGGAAAAGCAACACAACTTAACGAGTCCAGCATTCAAATTGCAAACATCTCGTACTACAATTTAACAGCCTATTCTCAGTTTATAAACATAAACAAGGGTTATTTAGATAAGGTTACGACCAATCAAGCCGTTATTGATGCCTACGGACTGTTAGGCATAATCACACAAACAACACCTACCAGCTCAAAAGTACAACTGATTACTGATGCAGAAATACAAATACCTGTGCGAATTCAAAGAACCGGACAAAGAGGAATTATAAAAGGAGTGAGCACAGGAAAAGCGAATGAAGCGCTTCTTTCTTTACAATTCATTTCGAATACCAGCCCAGTTAAGGTCGGTGATTTAATCGAAACTTCTGGTTTAGCAAATACCTATCCGAAAGGCTACCCTGTTGCGACAATTACCCAAATAAATACGTTAAAGGATCAACCCTATTTTAGTATTATGGCAAAGCCCGTTGCTAAAATTATGCAAGCTGAAAAAGTATTAATCCTTTCTAACCCAGTTAACAAAGAATTAGAGATTAAAAACGATGGAGAGTAATGTATTTGTTTTGCGGTTTAGTCAAGTAAAATGGCTATTTGTAATTAGCTTTTTTGTCGCTTTTATTCTCGATTCTGCCATAATCATCAGTCTCAATATACAGCTTGCACCATCTACAACACTACTCATGTTAATTTTTTGGACAACGCAACTGACGGACAAAACCCATTTTTTTATGGCAATCCTACTGGGTATATTTTCCGACACCACGATGAATACCCTGCTAGGCTCTCATTCAATTATTTTTATTATGATTACCTTTCTCGTCTTAAGAATTAGGCATAGCTTTAAGAGTTATCCTAGGTGGCAACAAACAACCATTGTCATTATTTATCTATATGTTTTCCAAATCCTTGGCTGGTTTATTCTTCAACCAAATCTAGCTAGTGATCAAATTTTTTACTATTGGGTATCCCCCTTTTCAGCTTTCTTTATTTGGCCTGTTCTATATGGAGTAATGCAAACATTAACCCATAGATCTGCTTTCTAAGTTTCCATGATTAACAAGCATAACCAATATTCGCAAGATGAACTAAAAACACAAAAAAAACTGTTTCGCACTAGAATTTATGTCGCGCTTTTTTTGGTAATCGTTTTATTTGTTGCTTTACTCTCACGAATGTTTTTCTTACAGATAAGTAGTTACCAACAATATCGTGACATGTCAGATGGTAACCGAGTCTCAATTAGACCAACCTCTCCGAGTAGAGGAAAAATATATGATAGAAACAACAAAATATTAGCTGACAACCACCCTGTTTTTGTACTTGCTTTCACAAAAAATGACTTAAAAAATTCGACTGAAACAATTCAAAAGTTACAGCAAACACTCCCCAATATTCCAGAAAAAACACTCCATGCTTTTGAAAAAAAACTAAAATACGCAAACAAATATAAACCCTTAACCCTTCCTTATTCACTCTCGGAAAAAGAAGCTGCCATATTTTCGGTAAATAGCTACAAGCTACCTGGTATCAACCTTACTGCTAAACTAAAGCGGCACTACCCATATGGCAAAATTGCGGCCCACGCACTTGGATACGTCGGTAAAATCAATCAAAAAGAATATGAAAACATTGATGCCAAGGGCTACCAAGGAATTGATGTTATTGGTAAACTAGGGATTGAAAAACAATATGAAGACCTGCTCCATGGAAAGGCTGGGGTACAGCAAATCGAAACTAATGCGAGAGGAAAAGTAATACGCAAACTTGAAACTCAGCCAGCAACGCCAGGTAAAGACATTCAAATCACGATCGATATCGAACTACAACAATATATTGAAGAACGTCTAGCTGGCAAAAAGGCTGCAATCATTGTCACAGAGCCAAATTCTGGGGAAATTATTGCCTATGTTAGCTCACCTGGCTACGATCCCAACCTATTCATTGACGGCATCAGTCAAAAAAACTATTCAAAACTACTTAACAACCCTGCCAAACCTCTAATTAATCGAATCTTAAATGGACAATACCCTCCTGCCTCAACGGTAAAGCCATTTATAGGGCTTGCTGCACTTGAAAATCGAACCATCCCATTTTACAAAGAAATAGATGACCCAGGGTACTTCGAGTTTGCTGGCCACAAGTACCGAGATTGGAAAAAAACAGGACATGGAAAAGTTGACATGTCCTCTGCTATTGAAGAATCTTGTGATACCTACTTTTATCAACTTGGTCTTAAAATGGGCATTAAAGCAATACATGATTACCTAAATCCATTTGGCTTTGGAGAAAAAACCGGGATTGACTTACTTGGAGAATCAAAAGGAATCCTACCATCCAAGGAATGGAAAAGAGCCACAAGAAACAAAGCCTGGTTTAAGGGTGAGACTATCATTGTTGCAATTGGTCAAGGCTACTTTTTAACAACACCTTTGCAGTTAGTTAAAGCAACCTCAATTTTGGCAAATCGTGGCAAGTCTATTACGCCACACCTGCTTAAAAATAAAACGACCACAACAGAAATAACTGAAGCACAAATTCCAATCAAAAACATTCGAAACTGGAATAGAATAATTAATTCAATGGAAAAGGTGATGATTGGCAAACATGGAACTGCCAGAGTCTATGGGCATAAATTAAAATACTCTATGGCTGGTAAAACAGGTACATCACAAGTATTTAGCTTGGGTAAAGAAGAGTCTTATGACAAGGAAACAATTAAACAAAACTTACGAGATCATTCGCTATTTATAGGCTTTTCTCCTATAAAAGATCCTCAAATAGCAATTACCGTTATTATCGAAAATGCAACGATTAAAGCGGCTTCAATTGCCGTTGAAATAGCAAATTTTTATTTAGAAAAACAAACCTCAAAACCAACAAAGAAAAAATCAAATGAGAATTAACCTAGATGCCAAACAAAAAGTGTATCGTCACAACACTGGTTTTTTAAATTCCATTCACCTAGATGGTTGGCTACTACTGGGGATATTATTATTGATTCTAGCTTCTAGCCTGATTATTCATAGTGCTTCTAATGGAAACCCTGTCATCGTACAAAACCATTTAATTCGAGTTGGCATTGCGTTTTCGTTATTAATTTTCTTTGCCCAAATTCCGCCTTATTTAATGAGAGTCTACTCACCTTGGTTATTTACGCTTGTCATCATCATGCTGATTGCTGTATTACTGTTCGGAGAAACTGGCAAAGGTGCGAAAAGATGGCTTGATATCGGATTTACTAAAATTCAACCTTCTGAAATCATGAAGATTGTCCTTCCCATGGCGATTGCATGGCTGTTCGCACACAGTACTCTTCCGCCACCAAGAGCAAAAATTATAACAGGGTTGGTCATCGTATTATTTACAGCCGGACTTATTATTGTACAGCCTGATTTAGGAACCTCTATTCTAATTGCCATGAGTGGATTGTTTGTTATTTTTTTTGCTGGTTTATCATGGAAGTGGATAGTCAGTGCAATTGCAATCGTGGTTTCTAGCTTGCCAATACTTTGGAACTTCTACATGCACAGCTACCAAAAACAGAGGATACTTACCTTTCTCAACCCCGAATCTGACCCACTTGGAAGTGGCTACCATATCATTCAGTCTAAAATAGCAATCGGTTCAGGTGGATTTGATGGAAAAGGCTATATGGGCAGTACTCAAGCACATTTAGAATTTTTACCTGAATCAACCACAGACTTTATTTTCTCAGTTTTAGCTGAAGAGTTTGGTTTAGTTGGCGTTTTTTTACTCCTTTTAACCTATACTTTTGTAATCGGTAGAGGCTTATATATCGCTTCACAAGCACAAGACAATTTTTCAAGGTTAATTGCAGCTAGCCTAACCATGACTTTGTTTACCTATGTTTTTATCAATATTGGAATGGTGAGTGGTCTATTACCTGTTGTGGGCTTACCCCTACCCCTAATTAGCTATGGTGGTAGCTCACTGGTTACCATAATGATTAGCTTTGGTATACTAATGTCAATCCACACACATAAAGGACTACTAAAAGTCTAAAAAAACTATCGTTTTATGTTAGATTATGCGGATTCAATTATTAAAAAAATAACACAAAAATGATTAAACTCTTAAGCACAATTTTTACCCTTTTCTTTGCAACATCCGCTCTTTCTGTTCCTCTTCCAAGTATCGTTCCGTCTGCGCCAAAATTACAAGCTAATTCCTATGTTTTAATTGACTTTAATAGTGGTGATGTTATTGCGGAAAGAAATTCAAAAAATAAAGTCGAGCCTGCAAGCCTGACTAAAATAATGACAGGTTATGTCGTTATCAATGAGTTGAAAAGCGGAAACATCAAACTTAATGACATGGTAACCATCTCTAAAAAAGCATGGAAAATGCCTGGCTCAAAGATGTTTATTGAGGTTGGAAAAAAAGTTAGCATTAAAAACTTAATAAAAGGAATGGTTATCCAATCTGGTAATGATGCAAGTGTAGCCCTCGCTGAACACATTGCAGGAAGTGAAGAAACCTTTGCAGAGTTAATGAATAATTATGCCGAAAAACTTGGGATGTCCAACACTCACTACATGAATGCAACGGGGCTTCCGCACTCTGATCATTATACTTCCGCAGCAGATTTAGCAAAATTGACACAAACTTTAATTACTAACTTTCCTGAAGAATACAAATGGTATTCACAGAAAAAATTTACCTTTAATGGTATCACTCAATATAACCGAAACAAACTACTTTGGCAGGATAAAACAGTTGATGGTTTAAAAACAGGGCATACTGAATCTGCGGGTTACTGCCTCGTTTCTTCTGCTAAACGCCATGATATGAGAATTATCTCTGTCATACTGGGCGCTGACAGCGCTCAAAAGCGTGTACAAGAAAGTCAAAAATTATTAAATTATGGTTTCAGATTCTTTGAAACCCACAAATTGTATGACAAGGGTCAAAGACTTGATGATGCCAGAGTATGGGAAGGAAACAAAGATACCGTTGGTTTAGGTTTAGAAAAAGACCTATATGTCACCGTTCCACGAGGACAATATAAAAAATTGAAAATTGACACCACCATTCTAGCAAATATCACAGCTAAAGTAACAAAGGGGCAACCACTTGGGCAATTACAGGTTTCCCTAAATGAAAAACAAATTATCGAAGTACCCCTTCTCGCCCTAGACGATATTGAAGAAGGTTCATTTTTCAAAAAGATAACGGATCAAATCAAGCAGCTGTTTCAATCCATTTTAATCAGCATTGGACTATAAAATGTCTCAAATTGCTTTTTTGAACGGTCAATTTCTTCCAATTGAAGATGCTATGATTTCAACCCAAGATAGAGGTTTTCTATTTGGTGATGGCGTATATGAAGTGATCCCTGTTTTTAATCATAAGTTATTTGAATTTGAAGCTCACTTTCAACGCTTACAAAACAGTTTAAAATCTGTTTCCATTGCAAATCCTCTTTCTAAGGAAGAATGGAAAGGTATTTTACAACAACTGATTGAAAAACACCCCTGGAAAAACCAGTTTCTATACCTCCAAATTACTCGTGGCGTGCAAATGGTTCGCAATCATATGCCAGATGAGTGCTTAACCCCTACCTTATATGCTTATACAAACCCCCTACACTCACTCGATGAGAATACTGTTGAAAAAGGGATTAAGGTAATTACCTTAGAAGATATTCGCTGGCTAAGATGCGATATAAAGGCAATTACTTTGTTGCCAAACGTAATGATGAAATTAGCTGCAAAGAACCAAGCGGCGGATGATGCGATACTAATTAGTCAAGAAGGCAAGGTTCTTGAAGGAACAGCGAGTAATGTTTTTATTATCAAAAACAATACACTTTACACCCCCCCAATCAGTAACAACATACTGCCAGGCATTACTCGTCAAGTTGTCGAAAGAATTGCGAAAAACCATGCCATTAAACTCATTGAAAAAGAACTCACTATCGCAGAACTAGAAGCGGCCGATGAAATTTGGCTAACTAGCTCTACCAAAAATGCGCTACCAGTTTGTGAGTTAAATGGCAAACCTGTTGGAGCAGGAATTACTGGCAAAATGTGGAAAAAAGTAAACGGTTTATTTGCTGAAACCATTTTAGAATTAGCAGGAGACTCTTCAAATGACTAAAGACTTACACACCCCTGACAATCAAAGCCTGATTGATTTTCCATGTGACTATAAACTAAAAGCAATGGGAAAAAATTCTGATACGTTTATTGATGTTGTATTTGAGATCACTAAAAAGTTTGCGCCAGATATTACCAAAGAAAATATCACACTTAACAACTCTAAAAAGAAAAACTTCATCTCCGTTAATATTCAGTTTCATGCAACCTGCATTGAACAAATACATGGCATCTATGGGGAATTAAAGAAGCACCCTGAAGTATTAATGACACTTTAGTTTCTCTCAACAAATAAATACAATCACCCATGCCTGTTAAGTTTTTAGGAAAACAGCCCTATCAAGATTGCTTCAATGCAATGAAAATATTTACCCAGAATAGAACCGAATCGACAACAGATGAAATTTGGGTAGTAGAACACCCCCCAGTCTATACTCAAGGTTTAAACGGTAAACCAGAACATCTTTTATCCAGTAATATTGAAACCGTACAAACTGATCGAGGGGGACAAGTTACCTACCACGGAGAAGGACAACTCATTATTTACCTTTTAATTGATTTAAGAAGAGCTTCATTAGGCGTTAAAGAGCTTGTCCACATTATGGAACAAGCCATCATTAATTTTTTAGCTGACTACCAAATTCAAGCCAATGCAAGAGAGGATGCGCCAGGCGTATACGTAAAACAACAAAAGATTGCCTCGCTTGGCTTAAAAATAAAAAAACATTGTAGCTACCATGGGCTTGCCCTCAATATTGATATGGATTTATCTCCATTTCAACTTATCAACCCCTGTGGTTTACAAGGTATGCAGATGACCCAGTTAAAAGAACAAATAAACAAAAATGTAAAACCACCAAGTAAGAACATAGTAGAAAAACAATTACTTACACATCTAACAAAACTGCTTCCTACAATAAGTTTATAACCCTTGTTCCCTCTTTGGATATAACCCGCATCCCTGTTTAGGATTTGGATATAGAGTGCTATCACTTTTGCCTTGGGGATGGTGCTATATACCAAATGCCTAAGCAGGGATTCGGGTACAATACACGCATGGCTTTAGTTCAAGAAATCAGTATCGACTCAATCAAACCCCGCAATCTCACACTTAAAGAGAGAAATGCGGCTATGTCAAAGGGTGAATACAAAACCAAGTCACTCAAAATTAAACCAAATCCAACCGAACCAAAATTAAAAAAACCACGCTGGATTAAAGCAAAGTTACCTAAAGCCAAAGACATGAAAAAGGTTAAGGAACTTAAAAACATCCTTTCTGAGCAAAAACTAAATACCGTCTGTGCAGAGGCATCTTGCCCCAACTTAGGTGAATGTTTTGGGCATGGTACAGCAAGTTTTATGATCATGGGGCATATCTGTACTCGTAAATGTCCATTCTGTGACGTCACTCACGGACGCCCAAAAGAGCTTGATAAAGATGAACCGATTAACATGGCTGAAACCATTGCAGCAATGAAACTAAAATATGTCGTCATCACCTCTGTCGATAGAGATGATCTAAGAGACGGTGGAGCCAATCATTTTTTACAATGTGTGGAAGCCATTCAAGAAAAAACGCCAGAGGTTAGAGTTGAAACGCTTGTGCCTGATTTTAAAGGCAGATTAACCGTTGCGCTTGACATCCTCTCTAAGCAGCCACCGCATGTGCTCAACCACAATATGGAAACCGTTCCTCGTCTTTATGAAGAGGCTCGACCTGATGCAAGTTACCAAGGTTCTCTTGACCTGCTTAAGAAATTTAAAGAAATGAATCCCGAAACAGTTACCAAGTCAGGTTTAATGGTTGGTCTGGGCGAAACTATGGAAGAAATACTGGATGTAATGCGTGACTTAAGAGCTCATAATGTGGAAATGTTAACGGTAGGACAATATCTACAACCTTCAAATTTTCACCTTAGTATCAGAAAATACTGGACCCCAGAGGAATTCAAGCATATTGAAATTGAAGGAAAGAAAATGGGATTCACTCATGTTGCTTCTGGACCAATGGTTCGCTCCTCCTATCATGCTGATATTCAAGCACAAGGTGATTTTAATGGTAACCTATCCGAATACGCACAAGAGTTATAAGCACTCAAATTTTTCCTATAATTTTTCCTATAAATTTAAACACAAAATAAACAACTAATCAGGACAACAATCAGCATGGACAATATTCGCCGATTTTTATTCAAAGAGCTTAACGTTCGCGGGCAACACATACAACTAGATAATGCTTGGAAAAAAATGATTGCTGAACGTCACTACCCAGCCGTTATTATTAATTTATTAGGTGAATTAACTGCCGTCACAACCATGCTAGCAGCAGGTTTAAAACACCAAGGAAAAGTGACGATACAAGTTCAAGGTTCTGGCCCTGTCAATCTTTTAGTGGTTGAAGCCACCAATGAACTTAATATAAAAGGCGTAGCTAAAACAACTGAACAATTCAATGCGATACTAAATGATGAGCTAGATCTCAATCAGTTACTAGGAGACGGTAAAATTCTTGTCACCCTTGAAAATAAAGTGACTGATTCCATTTTTCAATCCTATGTTCCTAGAGAAGCAGATACGATTAAAGGTATTTTCGAAGACTTCTTAACTCGCTCCGATCAACAGCCATCCAAATTATGGTTAGCCGCAAATGAAATGGGGGTTGGCGGGGTCTTAATCCAAAAATTACCTGCATCTGAAAACATTGATGCTGACGGTTGGAACAGGATTGAAATACTTTCAGACACCCTCACTAAGCAAGAAATTATATCACTTGATTCAGAAACGCTAATTCACACCCTGTTTCATGAGGAATTAATTGAACTATTCGACGGGGAAGATATTCAATATTACTGTCCCAAAGATAAAACAAAAATAGAAACCATGCTACTTTCCCTAGGCAAGGAAGAATGCCTCAAAATAATTGAAGAACAGGGTGAAATCGTCATTCATAACGAAATGTGTAATTTTCATGTACGATATCAACAACAAGACATTAATAACTTATTTGCTCAGGAAAGCACAAACTAACATCTCAGTATCTTAATTTCGTTTCAAAGCGATAAGATTTTGTGATGCTCAAACAAACTGATAAGTTTTCTAAGCCATATTTTACTTGACCATTACAAACCAAGCATGACAAGTCTCATGCTTAGATTAAATTTGTGCTATAAGTTTTTTGTACAAAAATACCAGTCTGTACACTCATGACCCTCTTTAACTCTATCAGATGCTTCTTGAGCTCCTTGGGGAGGAGGAACAATGACCTTATCACCTGGTTGCCAACCTTCTGGTGTTGCGATACTATTTTCATCTGCCACTTGTAATGCTTTAATGAGGCGTAAAAACTCAGGTATAGAACGGCCGTTACTCATTGGATAATAAACCATCGCTCTCAAAACCCCCTCTGGATCAATAATAAACGTTGCTCTAACGGCAGAGGTATCCGCTGCACCTGGATGAATCATGCCGTAGGATTTTGCAACCTTCATTGACAGGTCTTCAATAATTGGAAATTTAACCTCAACTCCAAACTTTTCTTTGATGTTTCTAACCCAAGCAACATGACTAAAAATACTATCGATTGATAACCCTAGCAAGTCCGTATTTAATGCTAAGAATTCTTCATGAAGATTAGCAAAAGCCATAAATTCGGTTGTGCAAACGGGTGTAAAATCAGCAGGATGAGAAAAAAGCACTAACCAACGCCCTTTATAATCCGTAATAGATTTTGTTCCATGGGTTGTCTTTGCTTCAAAATAGGGAGCAGGTTCATTTATTTGCGGGAAGTTGGTACCTCTTTCTTCAATATAACTCATGTTAATTCCTTTTCTTTGTATATTTAAATTCTTATAAACTAAATGATAAAGTCATTCTAAAGCAAGGAAGCCTATAGGTACAATTATAAATGTAAATAAAGATGATTGAAAAAAACTATAATTCTGGGAAATGGAGCTTATAAAACAACAAAGAAAACTAAATTCAAGTAGAATACTTTTTCAAACCGGAATGTAGCGCAGCTTGGTAGCGCACCACACTGGGGGTGTGGTGGTCGCAGGTTCAAATCCTGTCATTCCGACCATTTATTTTCGGTTGCTTACTCAGCTACTTAAAATGATTATCCAAGCCTTCACACACTAGATGATTAATAAAGGTATGTGCTTCTTGAATTCTAGCGGTTTCTTCTGAGTTAATTTGAATGCTAAGATCAACCTGTTTACAAATTTCTGTTCGCTCTCTTCCTACCAGCACAACACTAACACAACCCTTATCATTTGCCTGTTTAAGCGCATTGATAACATTTAAACTTTTTCCAGAGGTGCTCATTCCGACAACCATATCTTCAGGTTTTGCGATGGCCTCCACTTGCCTTGCAAAAACCGATTCAAAATCATAGTCGTTAATATGAGAGGTTAGGACAGAGGTATCTGAAGTTAGTGATAGAGAAGCCAGAGGTTGACGGTTCAATCTGTATCTCACCATTAATTCAGCAGCCATGTGCTGGGCTTCAGCTGCTGAGCCGCCATTGCCACACCAAATAATTTTACCGCCCTTTTCTAAACACCTAATCATTGACTGTGTAAACTCTTCAATTTGTTGTTTTGAAGACAGTACTGATTCAATCGCTTGTTGGTGAGCTTTAATCGACCTTTCAATATCAACCTGCATCATTTGAACCCTTTATTTTTTCAACCAGATTTGTTGTCGAATAGCCATCCCAAAAAGAAAGCACTTTAACATCTCCACCATTATCCCAAACACATTTTGAACCCGCAATTTCTTCCGGCTTATAATCGCCCCCTTTTACTAAAACATTCGGTTGCAGGTAGCAAATTAACTTTTCAGGGGTTTCTTCTTCAAATGGTACCACCCAATCAACACAACTTAGGGCTGATAACAATTCCATTCGACTGGCTAAATCAACTACTGGACGAGTTTTCCCCTTTAGTATTTTGATAGACTCATCTGAATTAACCGCGACAATCAATCTATCTCCCTGTTTTGCTGCTTCGTTTAAGTAGCGAACATGACCTGAATGCAAAATATCAAAACAACCATTGGTGATCACGACTTTTTCACCTTTTTCCTTCGCGATATCAACCAAGGTTTTTACCTCATCTGCACTCATGGATACATAACCTTGATGCCGTGAATCATTCTTTAACTGCTGTTCAAGTTCTGCTTTTGTGACGGTCGAAGTTCCCACTTTCTTCACCACAATACTGGCAGCTTCGTTTGCACAATGAACGGCATTTCTTAAATTATGTCCACTTGCAAA
Source organism: uncultured Piscirickettsiaceae bacterium (assembly GCA_964444445.1). Lineage (GTDB taxonomy): Bacteria > Pseudomonadota > Gammaproteobacteria > Thiomicrospirales > Thiomicrospiraceae > Hydrogenovibrio. The sequence continues at coordinate 17,056 of CAYUHO010000005.1, forward strand.
TACCGTTGCCAAGGTCGCTATTACCGTATCTCCTGCCCCTGTCACATCGAACACTTCTTGAGCTTTTGCATTCAATAAAAAAGGTGTTTTTCCCTTTTCGATTAACATCATGCCATTTTCACTACGGGTGACTAAAATTGCTCCAATATTTAATTCAACAAGTAACTGCTGTGCTTTTTCTATCAGTTGTTTTTCATCTTGGCATTCGCCCACAATCAACTCAAATTCAGACTGATTGGGTTTAATCAAAAACGCACCTGAATATCGCTCAAAATCCTGCCCTTTGGGATCGATGAAAACAGGTACATTATGTTTTTTTGCCGCTTCAATAATATCTTCAACTGCTTGTAATGCACCCTTTGCATAATCTGGAATAACCAGTGCATCAAATCCTGCAACCAAATCCGCTGTTAAAGAGGCTATTTCAATCGCCGCCTGTTTCTCAACCGCTTCTTCAAAATCCATTCGAATAAGTTGTTGATGATGACTTAATACCCTTAGCTTACAAATCGTTCCAGACTCAGATAAAACCCACTTTGTTTTAACTGATGCTTGGGTTAATAATGTAGTCAGCCTATCAGCAAAGTCGTCTTGCCCAACTACCCCTGCCAAAGTCACCTGTGCGCCAAGCGAAGCAATGTTAAGCGCGACATTAGCAGCGCCACCAGCGCGTACTTCATCCTTAGAAACTTTTACAACTGGCACAGGGGCTTCGGGTGAAATTCGTTTAGCAGCACCTGACCAATATTGGTCTAACATGACATCGCCAACCACTAAAATTTTTGTTTGGGTAAATTCGTACATAAGAACTTAACTGATTACTCTTTTTTGTTAGAATTCACATTATAATATATGTTTAACTTGGAAATAATTACTTTGAAACGAAGAACACGACAGGCTTTAAAGATTGCTTTTCTATTCATATTAATAACCCCTTCAGTTTTTGCAGCTGAAAAAAAATCTAACTTTGATACTTCAAACGATTTTTTAATGAATGCCACCATATTGGGTGCAATTAGTTCACTTGGTTTTGCTTGCTACCAAGGAAAAGCGCCTTGTTCACTTTCACCCGGAATCAACACAGACAAATTAACTTTTTCGGTTGATGTCGGTGAAGATAATACGATTAAACAAACGCGTATTGCACTTGGTGCTGACTGGATTGAGAATATATACCGTAGTAAAAACTTAACCGTCAATGGTCGAATGGAATTAAACACTAACCTATGGAATTCGACTCTAAAGACCGCGAATAACAAATCTGGTTATATTATTGGCATCGCGCCTGTTTTTCGATATATTTCACCAAAAATCACCAGGGGGGGGTACTTTGAACTTGGCGGTGGTCCTCAGTATTTATCCAGTTCAATTATTGAAAATGAGAATAAATCGACTCAATTTCAATTTGGTAGTATCCTTGGGTTTGGCTTCACGGGCAAAACGTTTGAGGCTGGTTATCGGTATCTACACATTTCAAATGCAAATATTGAAATCCCGAACCCTGGAACTGACTTCCATAGTTTACACCTAGCTTACAAGTTTTAACTTTTATAAGGAACCACGAATGACCATAAAAAATAGCCTAACCATTGCTAAAGATGTCTTTAAAATCGAAGCTGATGCAATTGCTAATTTATCCAATCTGCTTGATGAGCAATTCAATGGCGCTGTCGATGCTATTTTAAACACCACAGGAAGAGTGGTTATTTGTGGGATGGGAAAATCTGGGTTAATCGGCACTAAAATTATGGCAACCATGGCAAGCACAGGTACACAGTGTTTTTTCATGCACCCAGGTGAAGCATTCCACGGTGACTTGGGAATGGTTGCACAACAAGATGTATTTATTGCCCTTTCAAATTCAGGTGAAACCGAAGAAGTGATTAAACTACTCCCTTTCTTAAAAGATAATGAAAACATCATTATTTCGATGACAGGAAAACCTGAATCAACGCTTGCTAAAAACTCACACTTTCATCTTAACATTGCTGTTCCGCAGGAAGCTTGCCCGCTGCAACTAGCACCAACCTCATCCACAACTGCGACATTAGTAATGGGTGATGCCTTAGCGGTTGCTTTGATGGAGGCAAGAAACTTCCAACCACAAGATTTTGCCCGCTTTCACCCAGGTGGTAGTTTAGGGCGCAAGTTATTAACCAAAGTTAAGCATGAGATGAAAACTAGAAACCTACCCTTTGTTAATAACAATGCTTCGATGAAAGAAATCATTCACACCATGAATGAAGCAAGGTTGGGGTTGTGTATTGTTGAACATGGGTTAGGTGTTATCACCGACGGTGACTTACGTCGTCACATGGAACTTGATGCCTCAAGTATCATGTCTAAAACAGCTAAAGAAATTATGTCCGCAAACCCGCTAACCATTGATGAAAACGAAAAACTATCAACGGCAGAAGAGCTAATGAACGAAAGGAAAATAACCTCATTATTGGTTAAAAACTCTGATGAGATTGTCGGTGTTATCCAGATTTACGATTTAAACAAATAAAATGTCGCTTTTTTTATACCGTTTACTTATTTTTATTGCCCTACCTCTAATCATCCTAGAGGCAGTAAAACGGTGTAAAAAAGTGGGTCATATTAAGATTTCTCACTGCTTTAAATCTCGGTTTGGTTTTAATCCACATCAATTTAAAACTGGCGGAATATGGGTTCATGCTGTTTCAGTGGGTGAAACCCGTTCGATTTTCCCACTGTTAAAAGCACTGAAAGAAAAGTATCCGAACAAACCAATTACCGTCACCAGTGGTTCGGTACAAGGCGCAGAGCAAGCATTAAAGTTTTCGCCCGTCAACATCCAACATCAAATGATTCCCTATGACTATCCTTTTGCCATCAAGCGTTTTTTAAAACAGATTCAACCCTCATTAGTCATTATGATCGAAACAGAAATTTGGCCCAACTTGTATCACGCATGCCATCAACAAAATATTCCTCTCATCCTGGCAAATGCTCGCTTAAAAGAAACATCTCTTAAATCCTACCAGAAGTATGCCGCATCACTCATTGCTAACACCCTAAATAAAACCAAATTTATCGCAACCCAATACCAACAGGACACTGAAAATTTTATAAAACTTGGGGTAAACAAAGCGCAAATACTCACCCTAGGAAACCTAAAATCTAACATAGAAATTCCTGCTGACTTATCGCTCAAAACCGCAGAATTTAGACAACAAAACAGAATTAAAAACCGTTTTATTTGGGTCGCAGCAAGTACCCATGGTCCAGTTAACGAAAGCCAATCAGAAGAAGAAATTCTGCTAGAAGCACATCAGAAACTATTAAAAAAACACCCTGATGCACTATTAATTTTGGCACCAAGACATGCCAATCGCTTCAAAAAAGTTGCAACGATACTAAATGAACAAACAACTGCAATCCGTTCATCACAACAAAAAATCACCGAAAACACACAAGTTTACCTCGCCGACTCCGTTGGCGAAATGATGTTGTGGTTTAATATTGCCAAAGTCGCATTTATCGGTGGCAGTATGGTAGATTTTGGTGGACACAATATTATGGAACCTGCTTCACTGTCTAAACCAACCATATCAGGGCAGCACACCCAAAACCTACAAGCCCTTTTCAATCAGTTTCTAAAAAATGATGCGGTTAGTATTGTTAAAGATACTGAAGAGCTTGCAGCACAACTCATTCAACTTGCAAATGATACAAATTTACAACAAAAAATGGGCGAAAAAGCTTATCAGTGTTTTAAAGCACAAACTGGCGCGATGGAAAAGCTATTTAAGCAACTCCCCCCCCCTGGTGATTTTTAAGCCAAAACCCTATTATTTTCTAAATTATGTACTATAATCAAAATCAACAGATATAGAAATAATATAAATTATGACGTTAAATAAAAAACTCACCATTTTAGTATCTAGTT
>CAYUHO010000006.1:0-20670 GCA_964444445.1 uncultured Piscirickettsiaceae bacterium
GTTAAGTGTCTCCTTAAGTTAACTAAGGTCTCTAACACTTGATTGAATATTAAATTATTTTGAGAAGAAATAAAAAACCCACTTTTAAAGTGGGTTTTTTGTATCAAGCTAACAATATAGATTGTTATTCTCTATAGCCTGGTCCATCAATTTCGATACCATTAGACATATAAGCTTGGAAAAATTCCATATTTTTATATGTTTCAGATTGTGCTTTAAACGGTTTTGAACGCATGTTCTTATTACAACCACCATAGCGACGGTGCAATGTACCTAGATTTTTCCACTTAGCACGATAAACAGGAAAGTGACTTGTATGACCTAAATTAGGTGATAATAAGTTTGATCTTGCATTTCTTCCTGCATTATAAGTATGACATTTTGCACAAGACAGGTTAAATTGACCACGAGGTTGAACGTAAAATTCTTGCCCTGCAAGGAATGCTTTTTTTGCACCTTCAGAAGTAATCTTTACATCAATCTTTTGACCACGTGAGTTATAAGCATAATATGCTGAAAGTTGAGCAAGTTTACCTTTTTTCCATTTAAATGGTTTTAAACCAGCTTTTGTTCGGCATTTATTAATTTCACCTTCTAAAGTTTCAACGGTATTTTCTTTATCATTGAAAAGAGGGTATTTAGGTCGAACTTTGGAGATGTCATCACCAAAACATTTATCGTATACAGCTTGATCTTTATTATAAAGTTCTTCACCTGCATCGATTGCATCTAAGTAAGGAGGGAATTCTTCAGCCGCTTCCCACTGCGCAAACTTATCTGCTGAGTAGATATAAGCACCATTCTTATAATCTTCGAATTTGATATTAGGATTCTTTGCTTTGAAATAATCAACAAGCTGTTGACGACTTTGCTCTGGATCCACTGTTGTAGCCATAGAAACTGTGGCTGTTGCGCCTAGTAAGGCAATAAGCATTAATTTCTTCATCTTTCGTTCCTCCGATGAACAATTTTAAAAAGTATTATTTTTTTATATTTATTATTATACTTTTGTGCTCTTTGCAAGTTTGCAAAGAGCACACAACTTAACCTAATTACTTAAGTTTAATTGTTTTTGAACCTTTACCACCAGCGTTGTCAGTAAGGCTTACAGTAACTTCGTCACCTTTATTTGCCTTAACTTTAACACCCATGTATGGGTTTGCTGAAACAGCACCAGACCATTGAGCATCAATAGCTTTAGCACCATTTACAGTAACTTCAACAGTATCAATGTACTTAGCTGGATATGGTTTACCAGTTTTTTTGTTCATACGAGCACCTGATTCCATTGGGTGCTTAATTAGGGCTTTAACATCAGCAACGCCGCCCTTTGATTTTCCACGCATTCTAATTTTAATAGACATGTGTCATTCCTTTAAATTTTGAAGTATTTTATTTTAATTCTAAGTTGATTGGGGGATTAACCACCACACCCACCGATTGTTACTTTAACTTCTTGTTCAGTTTTATACAGCTTACCACCTGCTTTTACTACAGCGATTACATTTTGTGTTTCACCCATTTTAATACGAGTTGAAACAAAACCAACTGCTGCACCAGCAAAACTATACTCACAAACTAAAGGCTGAGGATTTTTGCTTGCTAGGATTGAGACAGACTCAACACCAGGCATTTTTGATGCGTCAACAGTAATAGGCGTTACCGCGCCATTTTCTGCAATTGAAGGTGCTTTAAGTACAATGTCACCTGGTTTTTCAGCTGAAGAAGAACCATATACGCCAGAAATGGCATCATCGGTTGTTTTTGCTTTAAAAGCTTTTGCGTTCCAATCTGCTAACACAGTTGAAGGCGTTAAAAGACCAGCGTTTACTGCTACTGCAGTTACACCTGTTGCTAATGTACCCTTAAGGAAAGATCTACGTTTCATTAGGCTTTAAACTCCCATTTGAAATATTAAAAAAATTACAGTTCATAAATAAAATCAACAATTTTGTCGATTTGTTTATCTGTAAGGATTCCGTTTTGTCCGAACGGAGGCATCATGCTATCAGGAACCAGTGTGTCTGGTGTTCCCCAAATTTTATCAACTAACTTTTGTCTATCAGGATAACGTAACTTCATAGCTACAATCATCGGTCCAATGGTTCCACCCATATTGCCACCTTTCATTGCGTGACAAGCTAGACAGTTCCCTTTCTTCTTAGAAAAAGTTAGTTTCTTACCTGCTTCTAAAGCCGCTTTATCAGCTGCTTGTGCTGTTAAAGGTGGGGCTATAATTGCAGTTGAAATTGCAAGAACTGAAAGTAATTTCTTCGTTTTTGACTTCAACATTTTTATCCTCCTAATAAATACCTTGAAGATATTTTTATTATGCTTCCTATTTTAAAATAGGTTTATTGTATGAATGGAAAATTCATACGCTGATAGGTTACCTGTGAATATGATTATACGCAAGTCTTTTATGATAAATAACGATTACAATATTTAATAAGTGATTTTAAAAAACTTATAGAACGGGTTTCTTATATTGGTTTTTTGTCTACTTTTATTTCTAAAACATCTTTTTCAAAGGTTGTTAAGTTGTTGAAAAACAAGCTTCTTTTGTCTGCTTCAAGTTTTTTAGCCTCTCTTATTAAGTGCTTCGATTTTTTTATATTGCCAATGTTGAAGCTTGCTAGTGCTTCGTAATAATAGGAACGGCTCATTTCCTGTTTACTGGCATATAGCTGTGCCAGTTTAGTATACAGTTTGTCTTGATAAAAGAATTGAGGAGTTACCGTTTTTAAAAGCGTTATTGCTTTTTCTGTTTGATTGTTTTGTTCATAAGCAACTGCGAATAAATAAGGAATACTAAAATCTGAAGGATAAAGTTCGCTTAGATATTTATATTCTTTATAGCTTTTCTCTGGTTCTTCTTGTACTAAAATTTGAGCTTTCAAAATTTTGTATAACCTTTCTTTCGGAAATTTTATTATGGCATTATTTAAGCAGTTAAGATCTTGTTTTCCTGTTGAATTATTTAGGTAACACTGCTCTTCTGTTGTTAGTTTTTCTTGTTGATATTGACTTTTTTCGATTCCTTGCTGAGAAAGTAATCTAAGCTGTATCAGTTTTAGTGTTTTGTAGTTTAGACTGGCGTGACTACTTTTTAATTGGTTTGCTCTATCTTTTGCTTTTGCAAGCCTAGTGTGAGTCACTGGGTGAGTGAGTAGAATTTCTGGGATATCTTGCCCATACAATTGTTTTTCTTTTTCTAGTCGGGCAAAAAAATCTGACATGGCGTGTGGATTAAAACCAGCTTGTTGTAGGTATTTAATTCCTATATGGTCTGCTTCTGACTCATGGATTCTTGAGTTTTTTAGTTGATTTTCAATGTTAAGGCCCATCCCCCCCAGATAGGTCGCTATGCCAGCTCCAGGGTCGTGAGAGCCGATTAAGATGGCTGCCAGAAAGGTTGCAATACTCGTAAAGCTGGTATTACTTTGATATTCAAACCTTCTTGAAAGGTGTCCTTGTGTAACGTGGGCTACCTCATGTGCAATAACAGAAGCAAGTTCATCTTCTGATTGAGCTGCTTTTATTAACCCTGTATGAATACCTATTACACCATTTGGTCCTGCAAAGGCATTGATTTGTTCATTTTGAATGACGTGAAAACTAAAATGACGGTTAGTTCCTGTTTCAGCAATAATTCGATTGCCTATTCTTCGAATGTAGCTTAGAACAATAGGGTCACTTACTAGGTCATAATGAGTATGTAATGCTGTAGAAAACGCTCTGCCAAGGGCTGTCTCTGTTTGTGCGTCATATTCCTTTAGATCAGAGGAACCTAGGTCAGGCAGGTTTGAAGCGTGGATTTTTGTTGATAAGAAAAGGCTAAGAATACCAACAATGCAAAAAAAGTGCTTAATAAAGAATCCTTTTGAATTAAATAACTTTATAATTTGAATAATATATCATATATCCAAATTCAAACTAAATAAACTAAATAAACGAAATAAGGCATAAAAATGAAACCATTTGAAAAAGGGATTTATCTCCTGCCAAATATAATGACAACGACAGCATTATTTGCTGGATTTTATGCTGTCATTGCCGGGATGAATGGACAGTTTGAACTGGGAGCGATTGCGATATTTATCGCAATGGTTTTTGATGGTTTAGACGGTCGAATTGCTCGAATGACAAACTCAAGTAGTGCATTTGGGGCAGAGTATGATAGCCTTGCAGACATGGTCTCTTTTGGTTTGGCACCGGCTCTTCTGATGTATCAGTGGGCCTTAAACGACTTTGGTAAATTTGGTTGGATAGTTGCATTTATTTATACAGTCGCTGCCGCTTTAAGACTAGCGAGATTTAATACTCAAGTGGGTATCGCAGATAAACGCTACTTTCAAGGTTTACCAAGTCCAGTCGCGGCTGCCTTATTAGCCTCATTTGTTTGGTTAATTGAAACAAATAACATTGATACCGGTTTAGAATCCTTTTTAGCGTTAATATTCACTTTAATCACGGGGGTGATGATGGTCAGTAATATTCGGTTTGAATCTTTTAAAGAGTTTAATTTAAAAAATAAAGTCCCTTTTGTTACGCTGTTAGTTGTGGTTTTGGTTCTTTCAATTATTGCGTTAAAACCTGCAATGATCCTGTTTATACTTGTGTTTGGTTATATCTTATATGGGGTTATTATGACCTTGGTTTTGTTGCAAAGAAAGCGTCTTGCCCGTAAAGAAAAATTACACAAAAAGAATGCTAACTTGACTCAAGAAGAAGATGAATAATGCGTCTTTAAAACACCTGGGCTTGTCTCCGATGAGATTGAATTCGGATTTTAGACCTTCAGAAGGCTCAATGATTGACTCTGTTGAGTTAAGCCAACAGCCTAGTTCGGCTGTTTTTATTGGGGATGGTCTATCTAATATATGGGAAATAGAAGAGTCTGCGGAATGGCAATTATTGAAAAATATACTGAACAGTTTTCAGATAGAAATTGAAGAGACTGTTCATTTTGATTCAAGTTTAATTCAAACAGAAAGTGCGATACAGTTAACCGTTGATGAGGTGATTGCCACTGGTGTTGAACAGGTCTATAGTTTTGACGAAGGTGGTGAATTGCTAGAATACCTGCAAGAAGGAATGGAGGTTATTTATTTACCATTGCTATCAGAGCAACTCATAAATTGGCAAGCAAAAAAAAGCTGCTATATAAGTTTATTGGATGTTTAGTTATTTCCAGTTAATGACGGAAGCTGACTTAGACTGGGTATTAAAAACAGAAAAACAATGCTACTCGTTTCCTTGGTCTAAATCAGGTTTTATAAAAGTATTAGATGATGGTTTAGCTTATTTGTTTTTTGATAATGAGCAAAATAAAATTGGTTATGCCTGTTATCTATCCGTCCTAGACGAAATCCATTTGCTAAATATCGCTATTCATCCAAACTTCCAAAACCAAGGTGTAGCCAAACAAGTATTGCTCAAGATGAAAGACCATTTTAAGGAACTCTCGTTTAATTGTATGATGTTAGAAGTTAGAAAAACAAATCCTGCTATCAAGTTGTATAAAAAACTGGGTTTTCAGCAAGATGGTATTCGTAAAAATTATTATCCTCTTACAAATAAGCAAAAAGAAGATGCAGTGTTAATGTCTCGTAAGTTGTAGAGCCTACCCCCCCTGGTGATTTTTTCCTGAAAGTTGATAGGCAAACACGAGTATTTGTGCAACGGCTTCATATAATACTTGTGGAATCTCTTCGTCTATTTCAACCTGTGCTAATAGTTGAGTTAATTCCGCATCTTGCTTGATAGGGATTTCATGTTGTTGTGCAATTTGCAATATTTCTTCTGCAATATAACCATAGCCTTTTGCAGTTACCTTAGGGGCACTTTCTTTGGCATTGTATTGGATAGAAATAGCAACTTTATCGTTTAAGTTTGTCATCATTAAACCTTAATATCTATGAGTGCTATTTTTTTAGCAGAGGTATTAACAGCAGGAGCTTTTTTCAAAAAAAATATATTCTTATAGTGAACTTCACTTTGTGTTAGAAGTTCTTTAAAACTGTTAATTTGTTGCTTTATATTTTCTAAAAGATGACTGGGTTCAGCCCAAATTTGAAAGGTTATCTCCTCATTTACTAAGGTTGATTTAACGACCATTTTGCCTTGCTCGAGATTTAAGTCTGTTATTATTTCCCAAATAGTATTTTCATTGAATTGTTTCTTTCTAATATCTACATTTAGTTCAATAGATGAATTTTTAGATACAACGGGTAACTCTATATTAATTGCTTGACTTTCGATGGCTTGAATTTGCTGAATGGTGACTTTGTTTAACAGTTGTTTAGTTGATTTATGTAATTGGCTAGTCTCAGGCGTTGTTGATTTTGTTTGGCTGTTTTCAAGTTTATCAAGAAGCCTGAATAAATTCGCTTTAAAATCTTTTTTACTGGTTTTACTATTGAAAAGTTTGTTTTCTAAAAATAAACCACTGTTTGCGAAAGCACTTCGAATATCAGCCCCGTTTAAAGTAGGATTGATTTTTAACAGTGTATTGATAAGGCTGGTTAATTGTGACTGAACAGCCGCGGGTAACTTACCAGATACTTGCAAGTTAAGCAGTTGTTGAATTTCGTTTTTAATCGGCGTTTGTGCTGGTAGAAGGTTTTTCAGTGTTTGTGCCAGTACCGTTTGATTAGGTTGGTTGGTCGGTTGCTTAATTTCGAGTTTAATTTCAGGCTTTAATTGTGTAACTGTTGCTTGCAGTTGTTTGTTTTCTGGAAGGGGAGAGGTTATTTGACTGCTTAATTTTTGTCCAGCAATATTGATGATTGCATAGTTTTTACTTTGACTGACAAGGGTGAAATTAACTATTTGTCCCATTCGTAAAGAAGCACTGCCTTCTTTAGAAGAAGGCATTATATTGGAGCTACTGTTAATGGTATTTATATTTGGTGGTAACATTTACTTTTTCTCCAAATACTCAAACAGTTATCTACCCCATTCCACCCATTTGGTTATTCCAAAGGCTACCAAAAATGAAGCTAAAAAACACACCAAACCCAAAAACATAATACCAGTATTTTTTAAATTTATTTATTTCTGCCTGTTCCGCTTCTGACAAATCTTTTTCAGGATCCTTAAAAAAGACCAACATGAAGCCAACTGCGGCGATAAAACCAGCGATATTGGCAAAATAGTGAATCTGAGTGAGCATTGCAGAAATGCCCAGTAACAGGATAACGACAAAAACAGATAAAAGCAATTTCATGGACGTCATTAGGCTTATTATTCTCCTGTTCTGTTCTTGCTAACGGTTAGAAGCTCAATGTCAAAGATGAGGGTTTCATTTGGGCCAATGGTTTTTCCAGCGCCTTTTTCGCCATAGGCTAGATTAGCTGGTACAAAAATTTGCCACTTTGATCCAGGGTTCATCTTTTTTAAAGCTTCACCCCAGCCCCTAATAACATTATCCATTTGAAACTCAATCGGCTTACCACGGCTGTAAGAGCTATCAAAAACCGTCCCATCAATAAGGCTTCCTTTGTAATGAGCAATTAAATGATCATCTTCTGTTGCCAATGGACCTTTCCCAGTTTCAATAACTTTATATTGCAAGCCGTTTTCAAGGGTTTTGATGTCAGCCTTAGTTTTATTTTTTGCTAAGAAAGCTTTGCCTTTTTTAGCATTCGCATCGGCAGCCAGTTTTCTTTTTGCTAATTCTTTTTCGATTACTTGTTTTTTAACATCTGCAACAGCTTGTTTCATTTCAGTAACACTCAGTTGTAGTTTCTTTTTATTAAGAACATCCTTCATTCCGGCAACTAAAGCAGTCGCATCAACTTCTACTCCTTGTTGTTGAAAGCTTTTTGCTAAATCTGTTCCTAAAGCATAACTTGCTTTTTGCGTGGTTGTTTTTAATTCGGTTGCATTTACATGTGTCGTCGCTAAAAGTGCGATTGAAATGGCAAGGGTTGTTTTTTTCATGTTTTTCTCTGTTTTTTTGTTTTATAAATTATCAAGGTATTTTTCAGCATCCAATGCAGCCATACATCCTGCACCAGCAGAAGTAATTGCTTGTTTGTATACTTGATCCATTACATCACCCGCGGCAAAAATACCATTGATTGAAGTTTGGGTCGCATTTCCTTGAAGCCCACTTTCAACTTTTAGATAACCATTGACCATTTCAAGTTGACCATCAAAAATGGACGTATTAGGACTGTGTCCAATTGCAATAAAAACACCTGCAACATCAATCTCTTTTGTCTCATTTGACTGGGTGTTTTTAAGGCGTAAACCTGTTACCCCCATATTGTCACCTAAGACTTCATCTAACTGATGGTTGAATTCAATTTTAATATTGCCATTTGTAGATTTTTCCAGAATTTGGTCGGCTAGAATTTTTTCTGAAGCAAATTTATCTCTACGGTGAACAATGGTTACCTCGGAGGCAATGTTGGATAAATATAATGCTTCTTCAACGGCTGTATTACCCCCACCAATAACGGCAACTTTTTGATTGCGATAAAAGAAACCATCACAAGTTGCACAGGCAGAAACCCCTTTACCTTTAAAGGCTTCTTCTGAATCTAACCCAAGGTATTTTGCAGAGGCACCGGTTGCAATAATCAAAGAATCACACGTATATTCTGCTGAATCGCCTGTTAATTTGAAAGGCCTCGTTTCTAAATCTGCTGTGTGAATGTGGTCAAAAATAACCTCTGTTCCAAACTTTTCTGCATGTTGTTGCATTCTTTCCATCAATGCAGGCCCAGTTAAACCTTCAGCATCTCCTGGCCAATTATCCACTTCTGTGGTGGTGGTTAATTGACCACCTTGCTGCATGCCAGTAATGATGACAGGGTTTAAATTTGCTCTAGCAGCATAAACTGCCGCTGTGTAACCAGCAGGCCCAGAACCGAGAATTAAAAGTTTGTGGTGTTGTGATGCCATATAATAATGTCTCCTGTAATAACGTCCAATTGGTTTGGTCGTTGTTTTTATCAGTTGTCTTTAAAAGATTAAGTTATTATAGACATCTTGTTAGTTAATATTAAAAAAATATTTTTAAAATGCCAGTAGTTAATAAATCAACATTTAGAAATGGAAATTCGAAACCTCCTAAAAAAGGGGATGAGTCGCCAGTTAAAAAGTCTACTACAGCCAACTTGTTGTTAAAAGACACGATTGTTTTGGCTTGTATTGGTTTGAGTTTTTTTCTATTTCTAGTCTTGTTTAGTTATCAACATTCTGACCTTGGTTTTGAGACAGCTTCTTCTTCTAAAGAAGTTTTAAACTATGGTGGTAAAACTGGTGCTTGGATCGCCTCTTTTTTCTTCTACGTTTTTGGAATATTTAGTCTGTTAATTCCTTTTGGAATTTTGATGGCTGGCATGTTGACGCTTAAATTACGCGCTGAAACAGAGATGGACTACATGCGGTTTTTTGTGAGTGTTGTCGGCTTGATTCTATTAATTCTGACGGGCTCAGGATTAGCCAGTTTGTATATGGATCCAGTACAAAGTTACATTCACCTTCCATATTCTGCAGGCGGAGTTGTTGGTTATGAACTGAGTTTATGGCTGGTTGAATCAATTGATTTATTGGGCGCTACTTTAGTGCTACTCGTTCTGTTCATTATTTCCTTTAGCTTGTTTACTAGTTTTTCCTGGTTAACAATGGTTGATTATACCGGTAGGGGAATTTGGATTCTGCTTGATAAGCTTGCTCCAAATGCTAAAATTTTTCTAAATAAGGCAAAGCAACATCGTATTTTTGATCGAACTAAAGTATCATCTTCTGGAGAGTTGATTATTAATAATCAACACGGCAACGAAAAACCATCGGTATTGAAAACGATGGTTGGCAGAGTAAAAGAAAAGGCGCAAGTTTCAAAAACGAAGGCGTCTAACAAATTCCTTAGTAACGATTTAAAAGCGGATAATGAAACGGGTGTAAACAATGAAGAATCCAATCTGAAGGTTGGACAAAAAATCAGTAGTAATTCAACGGTTCCATTAAATGAATCAGGGGATTTACCAAGTGTTGAATTACTGGATCCGGTGCAAGAAAGTAGTCAAGGATTTACTGCAGAAGAGTTAAAAAATCTTTCGATGCTGTTAGAAGAACGTTTAAAAGATTTTGGCGTTACTATTCAGGTTGAGGAAGTTCAACCTGGTCCTGTTGTAACACGGTTTGAAGTCTTACCAGCAGCAGGAGTTAAGGTTAGCCAAATATCCAACTTAGCAAAAGATTTAGCCAGAGTGCTTTCGGTTAAGTCTGTAAGAGTGGTGGATGTTATTCCTGGCAAGTCTGTTGTTGGAATTGAAATCCCAAATGAAACACGCGATATTGTTGGTTTCCGCGACATTATTTCATCCACTGAATTCCAAAACTCAAAGTCTTCTCTAACGGTTGCGCTTGGTAAGGATATCGCAGGCAAAGCAGTGGTTGCTGATATTGCTAAAATGCCTCATTTGTTAGTGGCTGGAACAACAGGTTCAGGTAAATCGGTTGGGGTCAATAGTATGATTTTGAGTCTACTTTATAAAAGCACCCCTGAGCAGGTTAGGTTGATTATGATTGACCCTAAAATGCTTGAACTTTCGGTTTATGAAGATATTCCTCACTTATTAACACCGGTCGTTACAGATATGTCTGAAGCGGCTAACTCTTTGCGTTGGAGTGTGTTTGAAATGGACAGACGATACCAGTTGATGGCAAAACTTGGAGTGAGAAATATCGCAGGCTTTAATGAAAAAGTAAAAGCCGCAATTGATAAAGGCGAACCTCTGGTTGACCCTTTATACAAACAAGCTGCAAATTTTGGACATGAACTTGGCGAGCAACCACCTACACTGGAACCCTTACCTTACATTGTTGTGGTGGTAGATGAGTTTGCGGATATGATTATGGTGGTGGGTAAGGAAGTTGAACAGCTGATTGCTAGAATTGCTCAAAAAGCACGTGCAGCAGGAATACACTTAATTTTGGCAACCCAAAGACCATCGGTAAATGTTATTACGGGTTTAATTAAAGCCAATATTCCAACTCGAATTTCCTTTATGGTCAATACCAAAATAGATTCTAGAACGATTTTAGACCAAGGTGGCGCGGAACAACTACTTGGTATGGGGGATATGTTATTTATGCCACCAGGTAGCGGTAATCCTCGACGAGTTCATGGCGCATTTATGACCGATGATGAAGTTCATCGTGTTGCAAAATTTGTCAAATCACAAGGTGAGCCACAATATTTGGATGGTGTCACCCAGACTGCATCTGAAGCATCTTCAGATTCGATTGCTGAGGATGCTGAACAAGATTTACTCTACGATCAGGTGGTTGCTTTTATCGCAGAAAAACAAAAGGTATCTGTTTCACTGGTTCAACGTCAATTTAAAATTGGCTATAATCGAGCCGCCAGAATTGTTGAAGCAATGGAAAGTTCAGGGCTTGTTTCCGCTCAAAAAGGCAACGGAAACCGAGAAGTTTTGGTAGGAAAACCGACAAATTAAAGATAAATAATTACCCCCCCTGGTGATTATTTTTAAAAAAATCTAGAGAATATTAATGTTAAACAAATTATTAAAAATTATGTTGGTATGTTCTTTGAGTATGGCTAACGTCTATGCAGGAACTGAAAACAAAGCGAACATTGAAGAGCTAAGAAAATTTGTGCAAAACTTCTCCAGTTTTCGTGCCAATTTCGTACAGACCCAACCTGATGAATCAACCTTTAGTGCCAACCAATCACGTGGTTATATGGCAATTGAAAAACCAGGTAGATTATTTTGGGTGTATCAACAACCAGAGCACCAAGAGATTGTCACTGATGCAACGAATTTATGGATTTATGAAGAAGAGTTAGATCAGGCAACGGTTCGTCCATTAGCTTCTGTACAGGCTGATTTTCCAATGCGTTGGTTACTATTTGATGAGTCGGTTGAACAGAATTTTGAGGTGATAGCTGGGCAAAAGACGCACGGAATTAGTTGGTTTAATTTAGTCCCTAAAAACAACACCTTTTTTCAGAGCATTGATGTTGCCATCAAGGGTAATGAACTGTTGCAAATCTGGATGTATCAAGATGCAGATAATGTGACCAAAGTTTTTTTTCGCGATATTGAAGTGAATCCTAAATTAGCCGAGTCTCAATTTACCTTTGTACCGCCAAGGGGGGTAGATGTCATAGGTGAGCCTGTAAAATAATGGTTTATCAACCGCTATCAGAACGTATTCGTCCGCAAAATATTAGTGAATTTGTCGGGCAAAAACACCTGCTTGGTAACAATCGCGCCTTATCCAAGTTATTTGCTAGTGGCAACTTGCACTCAATGGTTTTTTGGGGGCCTCCTGGAACAGGAAAAACCACACTGGCACGTCTAATTGCCAAGCAATCTGATTTACAATTTATCAGTATATCTGCCGTACTTGACGGCGTAAAAGAAATCAGAGAAGCAGTCGAAAAGGCACAAAAACAGCGAGAACAATTTTCACAAGGGACCTTATTATTTGTAGATGAAGTACATCGGTTTAATAAATCGCAGCAAGATGCTTTTTTACCCTTTGTTGAAGATGGCACGTTTATTTTTATCGGTGCAACCACTGAAAACCCATCCTTTGAATTAAATAATGCGTTACTGTCAAGAGCAAGAGTCTATGTGCTACGTTCACTTGATGATGAAGATTTAGAGCAGGTACTACAACGAGCGGTTGATACACTTACCGAAGATTTAGCGATTCAAGTTGAAATTACCGAAGAGGCACAGCAAGCCTTAATTCAATATGCAGATGGTGATGCCAGAAGACTAATTAATGTCATTGAACAAGCAATCGACTTTGCCGATGAGCAAGAACAAAAATTAGTATTAACATTGAACAACTGTAAAGAAATTTTACAAGGTGGAACAAGACGATTTGATAAAGGCGGTGAGGTATTTTACGACCAAATTTCTGCACTGCATAAATCCGTACGAGGCTCAGACCCTGATGCCGCACTCTATTGGTTAGTTAGGATGCTAGACGGAGGGGTCGATGCAAAATACCTAGCGAGGCGACTTATCCGCATGGCAAGCGAAGAGGTCGGAAATGCCGATTTAAAAGCCTTAGAGGTTTGTGTGAATGCCGCACAAGCCTATGAGAGACTAGGCTCACCAGAAGGAGATTTAGCACTGGCTCATGCAGCGGTATATTTAGCGGTTGCCCCAAAATCTAATGCTGTTTATATGGCTTATAAAGCGGTGTTAAAAGATGTTGCGATTGCAGGCTCAGAGGAAGTGCCACTTCATTTAAGAAATGCCCCAACCAAATTAATGAAACAATTAGATTATGGCGAAGGCTACCGCTATGCACATGACGAACCAGAAGCCTATGCCGCTGGAGAAGTTTATTTTCCAGAGGATATGCCAGAACGAACTTATTATGAGCCAGTCAACCGTGGTTTAGAAATTAAAATTGCGGATAAGCTTGCTAGATTAAAGCAGCTTGATAAAAATGCAATTTATAAAAGACGGAGTTAAAAACACATGCCAAGTATTCACTTTTTACAACTGTTAGCAATTGGTGCAGGTGGTTTTTTAGGGGCTATTTCAAGGTCGATAGTCTCTAATCAAATGTACCATTGGTTGGGTAGGGATTTTGTTTATGGCACGCTTACTGTTAATGCCTTAGGCTCATTTATCTTAGGGTTATTAACTATGATGATGATTGATAAATTTCACCTTTCAGTTGAGTGGAAAGCCTTTTTTATTGTCGGTTTCTTAGGTGCATTTACCACCTTTTCAACTTTTGCATTTGAAACCTTAATGTACCTACAAAAAGGACAGTTGGAAAAAGCCACTATCAATATTATTGCGAATGTTTCTATTACCATCTTCATGGTTTGGTTAGGTGTGCTTATTGGAAGACATTATTTTTTAAGTCATTCCTAGCAGCCTGTCGGATTTAAGCCAATCGGCTGCAAAAAGAGCTGGATTTGGTCATTTTTTATTCAATTTCTCGTAAAATAGCGAGCTATTCGCCTAAAAATTGAATAAAAACTGCCTCAAACCAGCCTTTTTTCGCTTCGATCGTTTAAACCCGACAGGCTGCTAGTTTTAAGAATTCATTTAGCTCAATATAGCGTTAAAAAAACTTATGCTAACAGCGTAAAAATTTGTGCAAAAATCACCAGGGGGGGGTGTGATTTTACAGTAAAATATTTGCTTTATTTTAAGTAGTGTTCGAGTCATATGTCTGATAATTTACAACAAACGCCCTTCTATTCATTACACCAACAGGCTGGAGCGAAATTTGTTCCTTTTGCGGGTTATGCTATGCCTGTTCAGTATGCTAAAGGCATTAAAACTGAGCATGTTCATACGCGTACTCAAGCGGGCTTGTTTGATGTGTCTCATATGGGGCAGATTGTAATTACAGGTGACAATGTGGCAGAACAACTTGAGAAGTTAGTGCCGGTTGATATTATTGATTTACCTTTTATGAAACAGCGTTATGCCTTATTTACTAATGAAGAAGGTGGGGTGCTTGATGATTTGATGGTGACCAATATTAGTGAAATAGGCAATGAGTTGTTTTTGGTGGTCAATGCGGGCTGTAAGAATGAAGATTTTGAACACTTAAAAGCAAACTTGGTTGACTGCAAGGTTGACATGCTAACCGATAAGTCTTTATTAGCTTTTCAAGGTGTTAAAGCACGTGAAGTTATGGCACAGATTTCAACTGAAGCGGCAGAAATGACCTTTATGAGTGCTGCCAATATCAGCTTGAATGGGATTGAATGTTTTGTAACCTGTTCGGGCTATACGGGTGAAGATGGCTATGAAATTTCAGTTGCGAATCAAGATGCAGAAGCTTTAGCCAGTTACCTACTTTCTTTTGATGAGGTTGATTGGATTGGTTTAGGGGCGCGAGATTCTTTACGTTTAGAAGCAGGGCTTTGTTTGTATGGGCATGAATTATCAACCGTTATTAGCCCTGTTGAAGCTGGAATTAGTTGGGCGATTTCTAAAATTCGCAGACTAGGTGGTGCACGTGAAGGTGGCTTCTTGGGTGCAGAGGTTATTTTAGCCCAGATGGAAAATGGTACAAACTTTAAGAAGGTTGCGCTGATTGCACAAGGCAAAGCACCTGTTAGAGACGGGAGTTTGCTGGTTGATGAAAATGATAAAGAGGTTGGTGTAGTAACCAGTGGCGGTTACAGCCCAAGTTTATCCGTGCCAATCGCACTGGGCAGGGTTGTGACTGCAAGTATGAATTCAGAATTATTTGCGTTAGTTCGCAATAAAAAAATCGCAATGGAAACGGTTAAGTTACCATTTGTAAAACAAAATTATTTTAGAGGATAGGAGGTTTAATAGCATGTTACATTTTTCAGAAGATCATGAGTGGGTACTATTGGAAGAAGACGGAACGGCAACCATTGGAATAACCGATTTCGCACAACAACAGCTAGGGGATTTGGTTTATATTGAATTACCTGAAGTTGACCATGAAATGGAGCAGGGTGATACGGTTTGTGTCATTGAATCCGTTAAGGCTGCATCTGATTTAATTGCCCCTATTAGTGGAACAGTCATTGAAGTTAATGAAGAACTTGAAGATGAACCTGAACTGGTGAATGATGCACCAATGAGCCATTGGATTCTTAAGGTGAAGTTGTCTGATCCCGATCAGTTAAAACAACTAATGAATGAAGAAGAGTATCAAAACTGTATAGATGAAGAAGATTAATAACTAGAAGAGTGATTTTATTGGTATGAGTAGTTTAAATAGTTTATTTGAAAATCAGCGTTTTGTACAAAGGCATAATGGCTCTTCATTAGAGCAGCAAGCGCAAATGCTTAATAGTCTTTCAATGGATTCTTTAGAGGAGATGTTAGATAAAATTGTTCCCTCATCGATTCGTCGTACGGATGAAATGACAATTGGTAAAGGTTTGTCAGAACAGGATGCTTTGGCTAAATTAAAGAAAATTGCTCAACAAAATAAAACCATAAAATCCTTTATTGGAATGGGTTATTACAATACCTTTACGCCACCAGTCGTACAGCGAAATGTACTTGAAAATCCTGCTTGGTATACGGCTTATACACCTTATCAAGCCGAAATATCTCAAGGTAGAATGGAGGCAATGCTCAACTATCAAACCATGATTTCAGACTTAACGGGCATGGAGTTGGCTAATGCTTCGTTGTTAGATGAAGCAACTGCTTGTGCGGAGGCCATGACACTTTGCCAACGCATGAGTAAGTCAAAAGGTAAGGTGTTTTTTGTCGATGAAAATTGTCACCCTCAAAATATTGAATTAGTTCAAAATAGAGCCAAGCCAATTGGGATTGAAGTGGTTGTTGGTAATCCGATTGAAACAAATTTAGAAAGTTTAGAAATTTTTGGTGTGCTTTTGCAATATCCTGGCAGTAATGGAGAAGTAAGCGATTTTTCTCAGTTAGCAGAAGTGGCACATAGCAAAAAAGCACTTGTGGCAGTTGCAACCGACTTGTTAGCCTTAACCCTGTTAACCCCCCCTGGTGATTTTGGGGCAGATGTTGCGGTAGGTAACTCCCAACGTTTTGGTGTTCCGTTAGGTTATGGTGGTCCTCATGCCGCCTTTATGGCAACTAAAGATGCGTTTAAGCGTTCTATGCCAGGTCGATTGATTGGCATGTCAATTGATTCACAAGGCAACCCAGCTTTAAGGCTTGCTTTACAAACGAGAGAACAACATATTCGTCGTGAGAAAGCGACCAGTAATATTTGTACTGCACAGGCATTACTAGCGGTGATGGCAAGTATGTATGCGTTGTATCATGGTGAAGATGGCTTAAAAAGTATTGCAAATCGTGTTACTCAATTGACTCATTTATTTAAAAAAGCGTTAGAAGTTAACAACATTAATATTGTGAATAGCAATGTGTTCGATACCTTAAGTATTAAAGTTATTAACGCTGATACGATTTTGAATAAAGCGGTTTCTCAAGGCTATAACTTAAGAAAGATTGATAATAATACGGTTTCAGTGGCTTTTGATGAAACAACGGTTGTGGCTGATGTGGTCAGTTTATGGTCCGTCTTTGATATTGAGAATATTGATGTAGATGAATTATATAAATCTGTTGAAACGACTGTGCCAGCTTCAATGAAGCGTACAGGCAAGTTATTTAGTAATGATGTTTTTGAACGCTATCATTCTGAAACAGAAATGATGCGTTATATGCGTTATCTAGCGGATAAGGATTTAGCCTTAGATAGAGCAATGATTCCATTGGGTTCATGCACCATGAAACTCAATGCCGCCGCAGAATTACAGCCAGTTTCTTGGGCCGAGTTTTCACAAATTCACCCATTTGTGCCTTTAAACCAAGTAAACGGCTATCAACAGATGATTGATGAACTTGAAGAAATGCTCTGTCAAGCAACGGGTTATGATGCGGTTTCTTTACAACCTAACTCCGGTGCACAGGGTGAATATGCAGGTTTACTCGCCATCCATGCTTATCATGAAAGCCGTGGAGAAGGGCATCGAAATATTTGTTTAATTCCAGCCTCTGCACACGGAACCAATCCTGCCTCTGCCCAAATGGCTGGGTTAAAAGTCGTCGTTGTTAAAACCAATGAACAAGGTGAGGTTGATATTGATGACCTAACCAGTAAGTGCGAAAAGCACACTGAAAATGTCAGTGCGATTATGATTACCTATCCTTCAACCCACGGTGTGTTTGAAGAAAACGTCACTGAAGTTTGCGAGCTTGTACATAAATTTGGTGGTCAAGTTTATATTGACGGTGCAAATATGAATGCGATGGTTGCGGTGGCTTCCCCCGGTAAATTTGGTGGTGATGTTTCACATCTAAACTTACATAAAACCTTTGCTATCCCTCATGGAGGGGGTGGACCAGGAATTGGACCAATTGGTGTTAAACAACACTTAGCTGAATTTTTACCAAGAACACCTAAGACAGACTCCAAAGTTGGGCTAGTCTCTGGTGCACCTTGGGGATCAGCAGGCGTGTTACCAATTAGTTGGATGTATATTGCGATGATGGGCGCAAAAGGACTTTATCAAGCTACCGCGAATGCAATTTTAAATGCGAATTATACGGCACAAAAATTAGCACCACATTACCCAATTCTTTACACAGATAAAAATGGGATGGTTGCCCATGAGTGTATTATTGATTTAAGACCGATTAAAGAAACCACCGGTATTACGGTTGATGATGTGGCAAAACGATTAATTGACTATGGTTTTCATGCACCAACTATGTCATTTCCTGTTGCAGGAACTTTAATGATTGAACCGACTGAATCGGAATCAAAAGCTGAAATAGACCGTTTTTGTGATGCAATGATTGCAATCAAAAAAGAAATTGAGCAAGTTGAAAATGATGAGTTAGCAGAGGCTGATAGTCCATTGAGAAATGCACCTCATACGGCTTATATGGTGACAGGTGATAAATGGAAATTTGCCTACTCAAGAGAAATTGCTGCTTTCCCAGTTGAATCACTTAAACATAATAAATACTGGGCGCCCGTTTCACGTGTTGATAATGTTTATGGCGATAAAAACCTTGTTTGTTCGTGTCCAAGTATTGAGAGTTACGAAGGAGAGGTAAAATGAAACAATCTATTGTAATGACTGTTTTAGGAAATGATTCATCAGGCTTAGTTAAGTCTCTTTCTGATTTGATTGTTCAACATAATGGTGAGTGGGTAGAAAGTAACATGTCTCACTTGTCTGGTAAATTCGCAGGTATTTTACGTGTAAATTTACCCGTCAATGAAATAGACAGTTTTTGCCAAGAACTGACAGAATCAAAGTTTGGATTGAAAGTTTCTTATGAGCGAGTTAGCTTAGTTGACGTACCTGCGAAAACAAACTTATACTCATTGGAATTAATTGGTCAAGACCAAGTCGGGATTGTGAATAGAATTTCCTCCGCCTTTGCAAAAATTCAGGTCAATGTTGAAGAACTTGATACAGAAGTGCTTGATGCCTCAATGTCAGGTGAACACCTGTTTAAAGCTAAGGCGATATTGGCGGTTCCTGTTACAATTGACGAAGATAGTTTACAAGATGAATTAAATCTAATTGCCGATGATTTGGTATTAGATATTGAATTAGAAAAATACTGAAACCTTTGCACAAGACTAATCACGACTAAAAATGGCTATATTTCAGCCTGTTTCACCTAAAAAAACAGGAACAAATCTATCTAATTTTTAGTTCGCGACTAGCTTGTGAAAAGGTCTCACTAAAAATCAAGAGAAGACGATGTTAGATCCAAAACGACTAAGAACAGATGTTGAAACCATTGCCCAAAAGCTTAAAACCCGTGGGTTTGAGTTGGATACTGCGCAGTTAACTGAACTAGAAGTACAAAGAAAACAATTTCAAGTTCAAGCAGAAACCTTGCAAGCCGAACGCAATGCAAAGTCGAAAGGGATTGGTAAAGCAAAGGCACAGGGTGAAGACATTCAACCCTTATTGGATGATGTTGCAAATCTTGGTGAAGCATTAAAACAAGCAGAAGAAGAAAGTAATCGTATTAAGGCTGAACTTGAAACCATTCAAGCAAGCATGCCAAATATCCCACATGAATCAACCCCGATAGGTGCTGGAGAAGAAGAAAATGTAGAGCTTAGGGTTTGGGGTGAAGCCGTTAAATTTGAGTTTGATGCAAAAGACCATGTTGAACTTTCTGAAGCAAGAGGTTGGTATGATAATGATGCTGCAGTCAAAATAACCTCAGCAAGGTTTTCAGTTCTAAAAGGGCCAATGGCAAAGCTACAGCGAGCCTTAACTCAATTTATGTTGGATATCCATACCGAAAGTGGCTTTGAAGAAGTTTATGTCCCTTTTATCGTTAATCAAGACAGTTTGCGAGGTACAGGGCAGCTTCCAAAATTTGAAGCAGATTTGTACAAGATTTCAAAGAATGAAGAACACGATACAAACGACCGTGACTTATACTTAATTCCAACGGCAGAAGTTCCAATTACCAATATCTATCGTGATGAAATTATTGATGTAGATGAGTTGCCAATAAAACTGACTGCCCATACGCCTTGTTTCCGTTCAGAAGCGGGTTCTTACGGTAGAGATACTAAAGGCTTAATTCGTCAACATCAGTTTGAAAAGGTCGAGATGGTTTGTTTTTGTCATCCCGAAAAATCTTTTGAAATGCTAGAGTCACTCACAGGGCAAGCTGAATTAATTCTACAGAAGTTAAAATTGCCTTATCGCGTAATGTCACTATGTACTGGTGATATTGGCTTCTCAGCCTCTAAAACCAATGACCTTGAAGTCTGGTTGCCAGGTCAGCAAACCTATCGAGAAATATCATCCATCTCAAACTTTGAAGATTTTCAGTCTCGACGTGCGAAAATCAGATATAGAGTAGGGCAAGACAAACCTCAGTTACTCCATACCCTAAACGGTTCAGGTTTGGCTGTTGGACGAACACTGGTGGCAGTATTAGAAAACTACCAAAATGAAGATGGCAGTATCACCGTCCCAACGGTTTTACGTCCATATATGAGTGGGCTAGAAAAAATTTAATTTAAATTAAAGGCTTAGCTAACCCCCCCTGGTGTTTTTTCTAAAAAAAACAAAAAAAGACAGTATTTAGGTTGCATTTATCTCTAATCCTCCTATAATACGCACCTGTTCCGGTGGACTGGCTGAGTGGTTTAAGGCGGCAGTCT
>CAYUHO010000007.1:0-6048 GCA_964444445.1 uncultured Piscirickettsiaceae bacterium
GATAGAACGTTGCCCTCCGGAGGCAAAGGTCGGAGGTTCGAATCCTCTTGGGCGTGCCATAATTCAATAATAATTCTTATTTTCTTAATCTTTATAGGCTACAATTGTAGACTTTATCACGCTAGGAAAGTGCATCTTGTCACAGTCGGCTCAACAAATACAAAATAGAGTTTTTTTTGTTTTTAATAACAAAAAGTTTGTACTTGCAGTTTCATTTTTTCTTTTACTTATTTTGGCTTGGGTTTTAGGAAGATTTGTGACGGTTTTTTTTGAACCGATAGACGCGCCAGGTCTACCGATTGAATCGCCAGCAGTGACAACGGTTGCTCAAGGAAAATCCTCTTATCTGTTTGGTAAGCCAGTAAAGAAGGCGGGGCAGGTTAAAGAGAAGCCTAAAATCAAAAGTAGCGAAATAAAACGGTCTCGATTGAATCTAACCTTGGTTGGCGTTATTGATAAAGGAGAACGGAGTGTTGCGTTAATTCAAAAATCGAGTAAAACATTGGTGGTTTTTGAAGGTGATGAGTTTATGCCACAGGTGACGTTGCTTGAAGTTTTTCCAGAAGAGGTCGTTATCAATAATTCTGGGGTAAATGAGCGTCTTAGTTTAATGAGTCGAAAGAATGAATTATTATCAAACCAAGTGAATAAAAGTAATGGTATTGATAAAACGACAGATACAGTGATTAAAGAAGGTTTATCTCAACAGGATAATGAAGCATTAATGCAAATTGGTTCTGATTTAAAAAGGTCGCCAATGGCGATTGCAAAGTTTATTCGGTTTAAGCCTATTAATAAAAATGGACAGTGGTCAGGTGTTAAAATTTGGCCTAAGTCTGATAAGAAACTTTTTAAATCGATTGGTTTTAAAGAAGGCGATTTGTTGGTTAATGTGAATGGACGTAGTATTGGGGAGTTAGCTAAAAACCCTAGTCTTTGGCAAGAATTTTTAAAAAACAGTCAGTTTGAAATGATTGTTGACAGAAAAGGGCAGGAACATAGTGTTTCTGTTGATTTAAGTGGAAATTAAATGAATAAATATATACTAAAGACGGCAATTATCATAACCCTGATGTTTGGGGTTAACCTTGTTTTTGCATCTGAAAAAGTAATGTTAAAACAAAATTTTCAAAATGTTGATATTAAAGTAGTCATTGAAGCAATTGCTAAGGTAACAGGTCGAAATTACATTATTGATCAAAGGGTAAAGGGTAAGGTGACTTTGATTGCCCCTAAACCCATGTCAGCAAACGATTTGAATGAAACATTGTTAGCTATTCTACGAGTTCATGGCTATGTTGCTGTGTCAGGAAAAACAGCTACCAGCATAGTGCCAGCAAATTTGGCTCGGGATAAGATTGCATTTAAAACTAATAATTATGAAGCGAACAGTTGGGTTACCCAAGTCATAAATGTTCAGCATGTTTCCGCATCAAAATTGGTTGCCGTTTTACGTCCTCTGGTTGCTAGGGAGGGGCATTTAGTCGCAATGCAAGATAGTAATAATCTGATTGTGACAGATACAATTAAGAATTTAGATCGGATTAAAAAGGTAATTCAGCGTGTAGACGTAAATCGTTCTTCTGGTTATGAAATCATTAAGATCAAGCATGCATCAGCGCAAGAAATGGTTAAAACGGTTAAGTCCATTATGCCAAAGTCAACAAGAGGTGCATCGGTAAAAATTAATTTTGATGAGCGCTCTAATAACTTAATTCTCTCTGGAGATAAACAAATTAGAGCAGGACTTATTGGATTGATTGATAAGTTAGACGTACCGATTGAATCAGCTGGAAGGGTGCAGGTAATTTATTTACGCTATGCAAAAGCGGAAGACCTTGTACCTGTGTTACAAAAAATTTCGACAAATCAATCTTTAATAAACAGTGCAGAAAAAACAAGTTCAGTTGCTTCAAAAAAACAATCGACAATAAAGAAAACCACGATAGATAAGAAGATAACACAGTTGGACAGTAAAACCTTAAAAGACAGCATTAGTATCGAAGCAGATGAGCGGATGAATGCCATTGTTATTAGTGCTCCCCCACAAGTATTAGGTGCTTTGAAAGATGTGATTAAACAATTAGATATTCGACGCGCTCAGGTTTTGATTGAGGCAGTATTTGTTGAGATTTCTGAAGATAAGGTTGCTCAATTAGGAATTGAATGGGCTGCCAATGGTCCTAACGGTGTTGGAATGATTGATTTTTCTGGAACAATTCCAGCCTTACTTGGGGCGGCTGCAACAGGTAGTACAGGCTCGGCAATATCAAGTCTTGGTCAAGGCTCTAGTGTTTTAGCAGGTCAAATAAGTCAAGATGGTACGGGGTGGGGAGCACTGCTTCGTGCTTTGAATTCGGACTCCAGCTCAAATGTATTAGCAACCCCCACTATTATGACCTTAGATAATGAGGAAGCCGAAATTATCGTTGGACGAGAAGTTCCTTTTACAACAGGCTCATATACGAGTTCTAGCTCAGGAGCTTCTAATCCTTTTAGTACGGTTGAGCGTAAGAGTATAGGACTTAAGTTAAAGGTTAAGCCACAGATTAATGAAGGTAATGAAGTTTTTCTAGAAATTGATCAGGAAGTTTCTGATGTTTTACCAAAAGGAGATGCGGTTGATTTGCAAACTTCAAAACGGCAAATTAAAACAAAGGTAATTGTTGGTGATGGCAATGTGATTGTTTTAGGGGGGTTGTTGACTGAAAAAGAAACGGAAGTTGTGAGTAAAATACCTGGCCTTGGTGATATTCCGCTATTAGGTTCTTTATTTACTTCTAAGGAAGATAAACGTGAAAAAGTAAATTTAATGATTTTTTTACGCCCTGTTATTATTCGCGATAATGTAATGAGTAGTTATTACTCAAGAAAGAAATACAGTATTATCCAAAAACATCAAGAGGATGTGTTAGAAAAAGATTTAGGAATGTTGAAGGGCTTGCGACCTCATTTACCAACAATTAAGCAATGGAAAAATGATGAGATAGCACAGCCTTATATTCCAACAAGAGATAGACCTGCTAACGATGAGTCTTATAAAGAAAAAGAAGACTTACCTGATTATGATATTTTAGGCTTATGAGCTCAGAATTACCTTTTTCTTTTGCTCGAAAAAATAATCTTGTTACGATTAGAGATAATGAACAGTCTGTACAGCTATGGATTACAGAAGATACGCCTTTGGATGCAGTTTTGGAAGTACAGCGTGTTCAACCTAATACAGCTCATTCTATTGTGAAGGTTTCCAGTGATGAACTGGAACAAAAACTACAAACGATTTATACCCATTCTGACTCTACTTCTATTGAGAGTATGGATAATTTAGATATTGGTGATTTAGCCAGTTTTGCAGATGAAGTAAGTGAAGCAGAAGACTTGTTAGATAGTTCGGATGATGCACCCATTATCAAGCTTTTGAATGCGATTATGGCAGAAGCTATTCGTACGGGTGCGTCTGATATTCATATTGAACCTTTTGAAACTCAATTACGTATTCGGTTTCGTATTGATGGACAGCTTAAAACAGTATTAACTCCACAAGTAGAACTCGCAGAAATGTTGAGTTCGCGTATTAAGGTTCTTGCTAAATTAGATATTGCTGAAAAACGTTTGCCACAAGATGGGCGTATTGCCACCAAATTAGGTGGGCGTGCAGTTGATTTACGTATTTCAACCATCCCATCTAGCTTTGGTGAAAGAGTTGTTATGCGTTTGCTAGATAAGAGTGCAGGGCGTTTGAATTTAATTGATTTAGGCTTGCCAGAACAACAATTGTCTTGTCTTAAATTAATGCTTAAAAAACCGCATGGTATTTTGTTAGTAACAGGTCCGACAGGTTCGGGTAAAACCACAACACTTTATGCCGCACTTAGTCGTTTAAATAGCAATGACCGTAATATTATGACGGTAGAAGACCCAGTAGAATATAACATTGAGGGTATTAATCAAACCCAAGTAAATGTGAAAGCCAAAATGACTTTTGCAAAAGGGTTGCGTGCTATTCTTCGTCAAGATCCTGATGTGGTCATGATTGGTGAAATTCGTGATATTGAAACAGCAGAAATTGCGGTGCAGGCTTCTTTAACAGGACATTTGGTTCTATCTACTTTACATACTAATACCGCTGTTGGGGCAATTTCACGGTTGCGAGATATGGGGGTTGAACCTTTTTTGTTATCTTCTAGTTTATTAGGCGTAATGGCACAAAGATTAGTTAGAAAAGTCTGCCAGTCTTGCAAAAGAGAAGTTGAGGCTGATGATAAAGAATGTGAGGTTCTTGGCGTTAAATCGGCAATTATTTCACATGCAGAAGGTTGTGATAAGTGTAGCTATACTGGGTATAAAGGTCGAATAGGTGTTTATGAGTTAGTTGAAATGGATGATACATTGCGTAAAATGATTCATACGGATGCTTCAGAACTTGAAATGGCAGAGCATGCACATAAAAAAGTACAATCAATTCAGAAAAGTGGTGTTCAGCTTGTTTTAGACGGACAAACTAGCTTGGAAGAATTATTTCGTGTTACACAAGGTTAATAGACGCAATGGCTACTTTTGATTACAAGGCTATTACTTTATCTGGCTTAACTAAAAAAGGCACAATTGATGGGGACTCATCTCGTCATGTACGTCAGTTATTAAGAGACAAAGGCTTGACCCCCTTAGAAGTTAAGTCGCAAGACGTAAAAAAATCAGAAGCACTGCGTTCACAGTGGCTAAAACCTAAAATTCAAACTCAAGATTTAACCTTATTAACTCGTCAGCTATATACCTTGTTAGAAGCAGGTATGCCATTAACACAATCTTTGAAAGCGGTATCAGAACAATCTGAAAGTAAGCTGGTTCAAAAGTTCTTATCACAAGTTTTTAGTCGGGTTGTTGAAGGGCATTCTTTAGCTCAAGCAATGCAAATTTCTAACTATCAAGTCAGTGAGGAGTTTATTGCAACGATTCGTGCAGGTGAAGAATCAGGACATTTAGAACAGGTACTATCTAGGTTAGCCGACTCTATTGAACAGCAAGCAAAATTAAATAAGAAATTAAAAGCAGCTTTAGTTTATCCATCAATTATGGTGATAATGTCGGTCGGTATCGTTTTTTTCTTAATGATTTTTGTCGTGCCAAAGGTTGTTACCGTGTTTGATAATATGGATCATGAGCTACCCGCACTTACTCAAAATATGTTAGCAATGAGCGAATTTATGCAAACCAATTGGTTGTTAATATTGGTTGTTTTTGCAGGGCTTTGGGTGGTTTACAAGGTGTTGATGAAAAAAGATAATTGGAAGACAAAACGTGATTCACTTTTATTGAGCATACCTGTTTTAGGACGATTTCTAATTTTTGCCTCTTCTGCACGTTGGGCAAGAACAACTGGTGTGTTGCTCGCAAGTGGTGTAGCGGTAACAGATACTCTAAAAATATCATCAGAAGTGATGACCTTGTTGCCCTTAAAAAATAAAATTTTAGCGATGGGTGAGCAGGTTCGTCAAGGTAATCGATTACAAGATGCAATGAAACAAGCGGGCTTTTTCCCTGCCTTACTTTTAAACCTAGTGCAAACAGGTGAAGGTTCGGGTAAATTAGATGTGATGTTACTAAAAGGTGCATCACACTATGAATCAGAAGTAGAAAGTAGTGCCGCAACATTAGTCAGCTTAATTGAACCCATTATGATTATTGTGATGGGAGGCGTGGTGATGACTATTGTGCTTGCTATTATGCTACCGATATTTGAAATGAACCAAATGGTGTAGGTTTATGGCAAAATTGATTAAAAATAATGATTATAACTTGTGGATTACAACGGTAAAAAGGCAAGTTTATCGTACACAAATTAAGGCAAGTGTATCTGTTAATACCGCTCTTTTATCGTTTTACTGGGAGCTGGGTTCGCAGATTGTTGATAAAGAAAAAGATGTACATTGGGGAGACGGGTTTTTACAACAAGTTGCAAAAGATTTATCAACAGAGTTTAGTGATATTAAGGGGTTCTCTTACCGAAATATACGCTCTATAAAACAGTGGTATTTATTTTGGCAACAG
>CAYUHO010000007.1:6148-12606 GCA_964444445.1 uncultured Piscirickettsiaceae bacterium
TTGGCAACAGCTTGTTGCCAATTTAACTCAGATTCCTTGGGGTCATAATTTGGTTATTATTTCGAAGTGTAAGGACTTGGAAGAAGCCGTTTATTATGTCAATAATACACGAGAGAATGGTATTAGTCGCAGTGTATTAATCCATCAAGTAGAAACAAAATTATATCAAAGGGAGGATAAGGCTGTTACTAACTTTTCCGAAACACTTACTCCTATTCAATCGGATTTAGCAAGAGAAATAACAAAAGATCCTTATAATTTTGATTTTCTAACCTTAACAAAAAAGTATCAGGAAAAAGAATTGGAACAAGCATTAACTGATAATATTACAATTTTTTACTAGAGTTAGGAGCGGGGTTTTCTTTTGTTGGACGACAGTATTCGTTAAAGGTAGCAGGAAAAGACTTTAAAATTGACCTACTTTTTTACCATATTAAACTCCGTTGTTATGTTGTTATAGAGTTAAAAACAGTTGATTTTAAGCCTGAATTTGCAGAAAAGTTGAATTTTTATACCTCCGCTATTGATGGTGAAATTAAAGGAAAAGATGATAATACGACTATTGGTATATTGATTTGTAAGTCAAAAAATGATCTTATTGTCGAATATGCACTTAAAGACATGAAGAAACCAATTGGAGTAAGTGAATATGAACTCACAAATAGCTTACCTAAAAATTTAAAATCATCCTTGCCTAGCCTAGAAGAAATAGAGCAAGAGATAGGTGGGCAATAAATATTATGCTACCAATATTTGCAATGAATCAAATGGTTATTTAGATGGAAGAAAGTAAAAAATCAAGCGTTGAGCCTTTTGCTATTTTTCAAGCTGAAAATGGAGCGATTGAATTAAGGAAGGATTCTGGAAAGGAGACTATTTTGGCAAGTAAAAAACAAATATTCCTCGTTCCCACGCAGGAGCGTGGGAACTAGGATTTAATAAACATGGAAATGAAAAATGATAAATGATAAAAAATTGAATAAACAAAAAGGGTTTACCCTAATTGAATTAATGGTCGTGGTGGTCATCTTGGCTGTGTTGGCAGTGGTGGTTTTACCGAATATTATGGATAGACCTGATGAGGCGCGTAAAGTACAAGCTCAGCAAAATTTAAAAGCCATTGCTTCAGCATTGCAGTTGTATAAGCTTGATAATTACACCTATCCAACAACTGATCAAGGGTTAGAAGCCTTAGTAACCAAACCAACAGATGAGCCAGAGCCAAGAAAATGGCAAGAGTATTTACAGTCTTTGCCTAAAGATCCATGGGGAAATGATTATATTTATTTAAGCCCTGGTGAAGAAGGTGCGTTTGATTTATACACACTGGGAGCAGATGGAGAAGAAGGCGGTGAAGGAATTAACGCCACGATTAACCATAAGTAACCCCCCCCTGGTGATTTTTTGTTTGAAACGGGCTTGTTAAATGCTTAGCAACCCTTCAAGGCACTCCCAGTTAGGTTTTACGCTGTTAGAGTTGATGGTGGTGGTGGTCATTTTGGCGATTCTATTATCTTTTGCGATTGTCTCCTTAAAACCAAATCAGTCAGCTGAATTGCGTAAACAGACAGTTGCATTTAAGGGTGCATTGATTACCATTTGTGATCAGTCAGCTTTTGATCAGCATATTTATGCACTTATCCCCAGTAAAAAAGGGATTCAAATCCAGCGACTGGTTAAGGGGAGTTGGCAAGCTTCTGGTTTGAAAATGGTTAATGAATCGTCCTTAAATTGGAATGAGGCGATTACGGTAAGTTGGGATTTGAATGACGAGTTGGCTAAATCTTATGGGTTAAAACAAGCGGGTTGGATGTGTTGGCCAAGCGGTGAAGTAAATGCAGGTAGTATTTCATTTAAGCTGAATGAATTAAGTCATGATTTGCAATGGAATGAAATTTTAGACTTTACGCTAAAGGAAAAAGATGCGAGCCAAGAGTAGCAAAACCACTGGTAGAAATATGCAAACGGGTTTTACTTTAATTGAGGTGATGGTGGCGCTTGTTATTGCTGCGGTTTCATTAATCGCTTTATCAACTACACTTGGTCAGTATGTTTTCAATCAGTCAACCATCAAAGAACGTGTGATTGCGACTTGGGTCGCACAAAATAGATTATTAGAATTGCAGAATACAAGTAGTGGAAGCTTAGAGAAGAAAAAAAGTGAGACGATGCTTGGTGCTGACTGGCAAACAGAGTTTGAATTGAATCAGACCCTGATTCCAGGTTTAAAAAAGGTAAAAATATCAGTCACCCTTGATGGGGGAAAATATTCTATTGCAGAGGTTTCTTCAATTGTCGGCAATTAATTTAAATCGGCAAGCAGGCTTTACCTTGATGGAGCTTTTGATTGCAATGAGCATTTCGGCGATTATTGCGGTGATGGCATACCAGTCTGTCAACGAAGTCACTGCAGTTAAATTTAATACCGAAAAAGATGTCGAAGCCTTTGAAAAACTACAACGGGCGATTTGGTGGTTAGAACAGGATTTAACCCAGTTAGCGCCCAGAGCAATATTAGATGAGCTAGGCACGGAGTTAGCGGCTTATCAGGCACGTTATCAACAAGGGGTTGAGTTTACTAGGATTGCGGTTTATCCCTCTCCTTATGGCGTTTCTGGTTTGGTACGTATTGGCTATCAACTTGATAATAACACCTTGTATCGAATTATTTGGCCAGTGCTTGATCGTGCACCTGATACACAGCCCAAGCGTTTGGCGATATTAAACAAGGTAGAATCGTTCCATGTGAAACAATTGGATGAGAATAATACTTGGCAAGATGAGTGGCCACCGTTAAATACGACTAAAATAGCCTTGCCAAAACTAATTGAAATTATCATTAAGATTGAAAAAGAAGGTGAAATACGGCGTATTTTTCCTGGTGTTGAAGGGTTGCTTGAAAGCGAAAATACAGAATCTGACGTTGAGGCTGGTGGTAGCGATGAGTCGTAATAAAAGCGAGCAACAGGGATTTGCATTAATAAGTGTTTTATTAGTGGTTGCTTTGGTTACAATTATTGCGACTCAATTAATTTATCAGCAATCTTTGACCATACAAAGAAGCAGTAATATGTTGCATCAAGCACAGACATCATCCGTTGCATGGGGGTTGGAATCTTGGATTAAAAAGGGATTAAAGTTAGATGCGGAGCAAAATAAAACTGATCATCTAACAGAACAATGGGCTTTGCCTATGTACCCAATTCCTTTTGAAGGTGGTGAAATTTCAGGGCAGTTATTTGACTTACAGGCTCGGATAAATGTTAATAACCTGCAAGAGAAGGATAAAGAAAAGCGAAAACGTTGGCAAAAAATAATGCAACGCTTTTTAAGCAAGCAAGAATTAGAGCCAAATTTACAAGAGATTATGACGGATTGGGTTGATGCAGATAACGAATCAACGATGAATGGTGCAGAGTCAGATTATTATTTACTGGAAAAAACACCTTATCGAGCGGCAAATCAAAAACTTGTTTTGGTTGAAGAGTTAGGTTTGTTAAAAGGCTTTACAGCAGGAATAGTGGATAATATAAAACCATATTTGGCTACGTTACCAACGATTACCAAGGTTAATATAAATACCGCTGATGAAGTCGTTTTGCAGTCTTTGGCAGACTGGATAACACGTGAGATTGCTTTGAGTTGGATTGAGGCTCGAAAGGAAACGCCAGCAGAAGAGTTGGAAGATTTTTGGAACTTTATGCTCTCTCAGTCACCGGGTATGACATTGGAAGAGGTTAAGGCAGACTTTCCTGCTGATTTGATTGATGTTAAAAGTCAGTATTTTCTATTGGTTGGGTTGATTTCATATGGAGAAGCCCAACAAACCCTATTAGGCATATTTATGCGAGATGAGAGTAAAAAAGTGAGATTAATACAAAGGTGGGTTGGAATAACAGATGAGTAGTCCCTTAGATAAAATCTCGTATGAACATCTGTATCGTTTAGATGAAAACGGGCATTTGTTGCAACCTGTATCACAATCTAAAGAAAAAGCTGAGTTTGCGGCAGATTCCATCGTTTTTGTGCCAAGTGAACAGATCTTGTTGGTTGAAGTTTTTGTGCCAGGAAAAAAAACGGCTGACT
This sequence comes from uncultured Piscirickettsiaceae bacterium, assembly GCA_964444445.1. GTDB lineage: Bacteria > Pseudomonadota > Gammaproteobacteria > Thiomicrospirales > Thiomicrospiraceae > Hydrogenovibrio. The sequence goes on from CAYUHO010000007.1 coordinate 10,235, forward strand.
GGAAAAAAGCACTGCCGTTTGTGCTTGAAGAGCAACTTTCACAACCCATTGAACAACTCTTTTTTGCGGTTCTGCACAGAGAAAACGCTGGGGTAAGAGCGGGACATATTTGCGTAGCGGTAGTGGAAAAAGAGAAGTTAGTAAACTGGACTGAAGAGTTAAAAGCACATGGTCTTCAGCAGGCTGAATTAGTGGCTGATGTTTTTGTTCTTCCTTTTCTTAAAGAGTCGTTACAGTCCTTAAAAATTGACAATCGTATGCTGGTTAGAACAGGTGAATATACAGGTCTTTCAGGGGTGCAAGGTTGGGTTGAGAAATTACTGGATATGCAAACTTTGCAGATTGAAACAACGCACTCTGTTAAGGATCGTTTCATTGAAACCAAACAATTTCATCGCTTACAACGCTATTCGGTTCGACAGGATCAATATGCCGTTAAAAAGACAGGCTCTTCAATTTGGAAACGATGGTTTTTCCCGCTTGTTTTGGTTGTCGCAATCCTCTTTACTTTATTGGCAAGTTATTATGTTGAAACGCAATCTTTTAAAGCTCAGCAACAGGCCTATAAACAGCAAACAGAAAAACTATTTAAGCAGCTATTTCCAAATACTAAACGGATTGTTAATGTTAGGGCGCAAACCAAATCCAAACTTGCGAGAATGGTAGGCGGTAAAGGAGAAAGATCAGTTTCTGAAATAATAGAAGCTATCGAACCCTTGCTTTTGTCAGACCTTAATCAAAAGAATATTAAAATAACCAAGATGGTATATAAAAAACAACAGCTAACCTTATTTATCACTGCAAAGAATGTGGCGATTTTGCAACAACTTGTTGAGAAGGTAGGAAAGCACTATAAAGCAGATTTGAAATTAAAACAGCTGGCAAACCAAAGTAGTAAACAAGTAACAGGTGAATTATATGTTAGATAGTTTTCAGCAATGGTGGCAGAACCAACTAGAAGAAATAAGTCAAACATCCGCTTATCAGTTGTGGGCACAATTGCAGGCGAGAGAAAAACAATTACTTAAACTGATGCTGTCATTTTTATTTGTGACCTTAATTTACCTATTGCTTTGGATGCCAGTGATTGAGTCAAATTCACAGGCTTACCAAAAAATGCTAACGGCTGAAAAAACATGGCACTGGTTAAATAAGCAACAAGCAACCTTAACTAGCTTAAGTGGGAAAGTGAAGCCTGCAAATGTTGCCAATCAATCTCAACTCATAGCTTATTTACAACAGGCGTTAGCAAACCAAAATTTAAAAAAATCCGTTACTGAAACCATTCCATTGAATACGCGTGGTCACGAAGGGGTAGAAATCCGTTTTGCGCAGGTGAATGCGCCACGTTTCTTTCGTTGGTTGTCTAAAATTGAACAAGAAAGCATCGTTGCAAAAGAACTAAACATTAAACAACTGGCAACGGGTAGTGTTTCAGCTAAAGTTGTTTTTGAGGTTGCTAAATAATGGGCAAGTTTGCTGGTTTTTTTGTCGCGTTTATCCTAGTTTTTTTAACCTCGCTTGTGTTGCACTTGCCATTAAGTTGGTTGTTGAACCAACAGGTGGTTAAAGAGCAAGTTCCAAAGAATATCATTCTTAAACCTGTTTCAGGAACTTGGTGGAATGGGGTAGTTAAGGTGTCAATGAAAACCCCTGCTAAAAAAGTATCCTTAGGGAGCCTTTCCTACCGTCTAAGTTGGTCAGATTTGGTTTTTGCTCGGTTAGCAGCTGATGTGGACTGGAAGTTAGCAACAGGAAAACTGAAAACCAAGTTTACATTTGATGGAAAGGTAGTTAACGTGATAGACTTAACAGGTGATATGCCTGTTAGCGAGTTAATGAAGTTATCTCCGCAAACCACTTTGTTAGAAGAGGCAAAAGGAGAGTTACACCTGCTTTCGGTGAATCTATCATCGCCGATTAACCAGCCTTGGCCAACGTCTTTATCTGGTAAGCTGACAATAACAGAACTTTCAGTATTAGGTGCGAACATTGGCTTGCTAGAAACCAGTCCTCAATTAAAAGAGAGCAAGATTGAAATGAAAATTATAGGTGGACAAGAATCAAAAGGTTGGCAGCTAAATGCAGATACACTGCTAACCAAAAAACACCGATATAAATTAGACGTCAAAGTCAGTGCAACCAGTGCAAAAAATATGCCTGATTGGGTAGAATTGATGTTGCCAATGCAAAATCCAACTTTAGCGCATCTTCGTAAACAGGGTAGTTGGTAATGAAATTTTTAACGGCAAACCTGCTCCTTTTGAGCACGATACTCTTACAGGCTTGTGGGGGAGGGGGCAGTTCCTCTGGAAATGAGCCACCCGAATCTCCCGATCCTTTAATTGCTCACCAATGGTCTTTATATAATG